>DATACV010000290.1:0-7839 GCA_036258875.1 Rubrobacteraceae bacterium | reverse complement strand
CGAGCAACGGTTCGGCGGAACCCTCCGCGGGCGCGTATGCCTCACCGCGGGCCTCGGGGGCATGGGCGGCGCCCAGCCGCTCGCCATAACCATGAACAAGGGAATAGCCCTCTGCGTGGAGGTAGATCCCAACCGCGCGCGACGCCGCGTCGAGACTGGCTACCTCGACGTGCTCGCCGACGACCTGGACGATGCTCTCGAACGCGCCGAGGGTGCGAAGCGCGAGGGCGAGCCGCTCTCCATCGGCATCCCGGGCAACGCCGCCGAAGTCTTCCCGGCCCTCCTCGAACGCGGCTACGTCCCCGACGTCGTGACCGACCAGACCTCGGCCCACGACCCCCTAGGCGGCTACGTCCCCGCCGGCTACAGCCTCGAGGAGGCCGCGGAGCTGCGCGAGGGAGACCCGGAGCGCTACGTGCGCGAGGCCCGGGCCTCGATGGCCCGCCACTGCGCTGCGATGGCCGGCATGCGGGAGCGTGGGGCGGAGGTCTTCGACTACGGCAACAACCTGCGCGCCGAGGCGAGACTCGGCGGCTTCGACGGGGCCTTCTCCTACCCCGGCTTCGTCCCGGCGTACGTAAGGCCGCTCTTCTGCGAGGGCAAAGGTCCTTTCAGGTGGGCGGCGCTCTCGGGGGACCCCGACGACATCGAAGCCACCGACGACGCCATCCTCGACCTCTTCCCCGACGACGAGCGCCTCGGGCGCTGGGTCGAGCAGGCCCGTGAGAAGGTCCGCTTCCAGGGTCTCCCGGCGCGCATCTGCTGGCTCGGGGCGGGCTCGCGCCACAGGGCGGGGCTGCGCTTCAACGAGCTAGTCGCCGACGGGACCATCTCCGCCCCGATCGTCATAGGGCGCGACCACCTGGATACAGGGAGCGTCGCCTCGCCCTACCGCGAAACAGAGGCTATGAGGGACGGTTCGGACGCCATAGCCGACTGGCCGATCCTCAACGCCCTCCTCAACACCGCGAGCGGGGCGAGCTGGGTAGCGGTCCATCACGGCGGGGGGGTCGGGATCGGCAAGTCCATCCACGCCGGCGCCCAGGTCGTCGCCGACGGCACCGGGGAGGGCGCAGCGCGCCTCGAACGGGTCCTCACGAACGACCCGTCCATAGGCGTGGTCCGCCACGCCGAGGCGGGCTATGAGGCGGCCCGCGTGGCCGCCCGCGCACTCGGCATCCGGATGCCGATGTTCGACTAGGGTGAGGCGCACCCTCCTGCCCGACCTCCTCCTCGACGCCCGCGGTGCCCGCCGCGGCGTGTCCGTCACCGTCGAGGAGGGGCGCGTGGTCGAGGTCGGACCCGCGACCGAGGGAGAGCGCCTCCAGGGCCGGGCCCTCGCGCCCGGCTTCGTGAACGCCCACAGCCACGCCTTCCAGCGGGACCTGCGTGGGCGGGTGGAGCACAGGGCCCCGGACCACCCCGAGGACGACTTCTGGACCTGGCGCCGGCGGATGTACGCCCTGGCGGAGAGCCTGGACCCGGACTCCATCCGCGAAGCGAGCACAAAGTGCTACCGCGAGATGCTCTCCGCCGGGTACACGAGCGTCGCCGAGTTCCACTACGTACACCACCGCCCGGACGGCTCGCCCTACGAAGACCCGAACGCGCTCGCCAAGGCGACGGTCCTGGCGGCCGAGGAGGCGGGCATCCGGCTCCTCCTGCTCCCCGTCGCCTACGCGAGGGGCGGCCTCCCCCGTTTCCGGGACGCGGGGGTGGAAGGGTTCCTGGATCGGGTATCCGCGCTGCGGGGCTGGGCGGAGGAGCGAGAGCTCGTCGAGGTCGGGGTCGCCGCGCACAGCGTGCGCGCCGTGCCGCGAGGCTGGATAGAGACGCTCGCCGGCTACGCTCGCCGGGACGCCCTCCCCCTCCACGTCCACGCAGACGAGCAGCCCCGCGAGATAGAGGAGTGCGAGGAGGAGCACGGGATGAGGCCCGTAGAGTTGCTCGCCGAGACGGGTTTCCTCGGCGGGCAAACGACCGTCGTCCACGCCACGCACGCCGACGAGCGGGAGCTGGCCCTGCTCGCCGAGCACGGCTCGAGGGTGTGCGCCTGTCCGACCACGGAGGGTAACCTGGGAGACGGCTTCCTCCCCGCGCAGGGCATACTGCGGCTCGGCATCGGCTTGCAGGTCGGCTCCGACTCCCACGTCCGGATCGACCCTTTCGAGGAGCTGCGGGAGATAGAGACGAACGCCCGCCGGCTATCCGGAAGGAGAAACGTGCTGGTCGGGCCGGGTGAAGACTCGCCCGTCCCCTGGCTGCTCCTGGCGGGTTGGGGGCGAGAGAAGGTAAGGGCAGGCGACCCCGCCGACTTCGTCGAGATAGACCTCGAGCACCCGGCGGTCGCGGACGTGGAGGCCGACGACCTCCCATCTGCCCTCGTCTTCGGGGCCGGCAGCGGGGTCGTCGCGGCGTCTTGGGTAGCGGGACGCCGCGTCTACACCAGAGAGGAGGAAGATGGCTGAGGTCTCGCTCCTCATACACGACCTCGCTGCCGCCGTCTCGCCGAAGGGCTCCGGGGCGCTGCGGGGCCGGCACCTCGGCGACCTCGAGATCCACAGCCCCGCCTCGGTAGCGATCTCCGGCGACCGCATCGTGTCCGTCGGCCCCCCTGACGAGGTCATGCGCGGGATCGCCTCCGGCGCGGACTTCGAGGCGGTGGACGGCCGGGGCAAGGTAGCCCTTCCGGGGCTTGTGGACTGCCACGCCCACGCCGCGTTCCTCGGGGACCGGGCGAAGGAGTTCGAGCTTCGCTCGCGCGGGGCCGGCTACGAGGAGCTGCACGCCGCCGGAGGGGGCATCCTCTCGACCGTCTCGGCCACGAGGGCCGGGAGCGAGCAAGAGCTGGAGGCGGCGGTCGAGAGGCACTTGGGCTGGATGCTCGAGCACGGGACTCTAACCGCCGAGGCGAAGAGCGGCTACGGCCTCGACCGCGAGACCGAGCTCAAGTCCCTGCGCGCCATAAGGGAGGCGGGCGAGACCCATCCGGTCGACGTCCACCCGACCTTCCTCGGGACGCACACGGTGCCGCCGGAGTTCCCGGGGGCGGCCGAGTACGTGGAGTTCGTGGTTCGGGAGGTACTCCCCGAGGCCGCCCCGCTCGCCGAGGCCGCCGACGTCTTCCTGGAGCGCGGCTCCTTCGAGGTCCCGGAGGCGCGCAGGTACCTGGAGGCCTGCGCAGATTACGGCCTCGCGCTCAGGCTGCACGCCGACCAGTTCTCCGAGCGCGGGGCCGTGCCGCTGGCCATAGAGCTCGGGGCCAGAAGCGTGGACCACCTGGAGAACACGGGCGAAGAGGGTGCGCGCCTCCTGGCCCGGAGCGCCGTCGCCGCGGTGCTGCTCCCGGCGTGCGGGCTGTTCCTCGACCTCCCCCTCCCCCCCGCCCGCCTGCTCGTCGAGGAGGGAGCCATCGTCGCCCTCGCCACCGACCTCAACCCCGGCAGCTCCTTCTGCGAATCGCTCCCGCTGGTCATGAACCTCGCCTGCACCCGTCTGGGGCTCTCCCCCGCGGAGGCCCTCGGCGCCTGCACCGCGAACGCGGCCCACGTCCTCGGCCTCTCCGACGTCGGGCGGCTCGCGCCAGGCTACAGGGCCGACGTGATCGTCCTCGACGCCCCCGACTGGCGCCACCTCGCCTACCACCTCGGCGGGGACCGGTTCGCTGCCACAATCAAGTCCGGCAGGATGCTGGCGTAGAGACAGGTTGGGTGGAGCTCGCGATTACTTTATGCTGTATGGATCGCACCGGCGAGGAGGTGGGTGTGCGCGGCGATGAAGCGGTGTTGCAGGTCCGGGGGATAAACAAGTCGTTCGGGGCGGTGGAGGCCCTCAAGGACGTGGACTTCGAGGTCCGCCGGGGCGAGGTTACGGCCCTCATCGGGGACAACGGAGCCGGCAAGTCCACCCTGATCAACGTCATAACCGGGGTGCTCGAGCCCGACTCGGGCGATATCGTCTTCGAGGGGGAGAGGGTGGTGTTCGCCTCGCCGCACGACGCCCGCGAGCGGGGGATAGAGACCGTCTACCAGGACCTCGCCGTGGCGCCGCAGCTGGACGCGGTGGCGAACATCTTCCTCGGCAGGGAGCGCCGTAAGGCTGGCATCCTGGGCTGGCTCGGGTTTCTGGACCAGCAAAGGATGCGCGAGGAGACCGGCGAGCAGCTTGAGGAGCTGCGCGTGCGGATCCCGGACCCGACGAAGCCCCTGAGCACCTTCTCCGGCGGGCAGCGCCAGGGGGTGGCGGTAGCCCGGGCGGTAATGTGGGCCAGCAAGGTGGTCATCATGGACGAGCCCACGGCGGCCCTGGGCGTCGCCCAGGTCGGGATGGTCCTCGATCTCGTCCGGAGGGTACGCGAGACCGGCATACCGGTCGTCTTCATCAGCCACAACATGCCGCAGGTCTTCGACGTCGCCGACCGCATAGTGGTCTTGCGGCTGGGAGAGGTGGTCGCGGAACTCGACCCCGAGGAGGCCTCGACGGACGATGCGGTGGCAGCGATGACCGGATCTCTGCGCGGCGGGGAGAGGGAATAGAGGTGGCCGACACGCGTGCCAACCCCCGGCAAGAAGAGGGGTCAAGACTGGAGCCTCGCCGGTTGCTCTCCCGGCTCGCCGGATCGGCCTTCATCTTCCTCATACTCGCGGGGCTGCTCATAGCCTTCTCCATCCTGGAAGGGAGGGCCTTCCTCAGCGGGGACAACTTCCTCAACATCGCCGTGGACGCCTCCGAGCTTCTGCTCCTGGCCGTGGGGGTCACGTTCGTGATCATCACCGCCGGCATCGACCTGTCGGTGGGGTCGATACTGGTGCTCTCGAGCGTGATCGCCGCCCAGACCATGGTGGCGCTCTCCGGGACCGATCAGCAGGTCCAGAACTTCACCTACCCGAACCAGGCGGTGGGGATACCCGTGGGGATCGCCGCCGGCCTCCTGACGGGGCTGGTGTGCGGGTTCATTAACGGGCTGCTCGTCACGAAGCTCAGGCTGACGCCCTTTATCGCTACGCTCGGAACTCTAGGGGTCTTCCTCGGGACGGCGCAGATCCTCTCGGGGGGCACCAACGTTCCGTACGTTCCCCCGGCGATCCAGACCCACGTCAGTACGCGCCAGCTCCTGGGATTCTTGCCGGTCCCCATAGCGATAGGGCTGGTAGTGGTCGGCGTGGCGATCCTCGCGCTGCACCGGACCCAGTTCGGGCGCTACACGTACGCCATAGGCTCGAACGCGGAGGCGGCCCGCCGGGTCGGCATAGACGTGGACCGGCACCTCCTGAAGGTCTACACCTTGAGCGGCTTCCTCGCGGGGCTCGCGGGGATCATAGACGTCGCCCGGTTCAATACAGCTTCGGTTGGCGCGCACACCCTGGACAACCTGGCGGCCATCTCGGCCGCCGTCATCGGGGGCACGAGCCTCTTCGGGGGCATCGGGAGCATCGTAGGGTCGGTCGTCGGGACCTTCATACCGGCGGTCTTGAGGAACGGGTTCGTGATACACGGCGTCCAGCCGTTCTGGCAGGAGGTGGCCATCGGGATAGTCCTGATCCTCGCCGTCTTTATCGACCAGCGGCGGCGGAGCGCCGAAGAGCGGATGTAGGGCAACTCTTCAGGAGAGGAGGAGAGAGTTGAGTAGCGATATCCGAGTGGTGCGCACGATCTCGCGCCGGGAGTTCCTCGGCCTCGCGGCCGCGGGCGCCGGGGTGGCGCTCCTCGGGGGCTGCGGCGGAGGTGGAGGGGGCGGCCAGGGTGGTGGAGGCGAGAGCTACAGGCTCACCCTGATCGTGGGCGTCACCGGCGACGAGTTCTACACCACCATGGAGTGCGGGGCGCAGGCCGCAGCCCAGGAGCTGGGAGCCGAGCTGACCGTGCAGGGGCCGGAGGAGTTCTCGGCCGCCGAGCAGACCCCGATCCTGAACGCGGCCATCCAGGCAAACCCCGACGCCATCCTCATAGCGCCGACCGACAGGACGGCGATGGTCGCCCCTATCCAGAGCGCCGTCAACCAGGACATACCCGTTGTGCTGGTGGACACGACCATCGAGAAGGAAGAGATCGCGCTGGCCCAGATCTCCTCCGACAACGTCGAGGGAGGGAAGCAGGCCGGCGAGGCGCTGGCGAGGGAGATCGGCGAAGAGGGCAAGGTCCTCGTAATCAGCGTGAAGCCCGGCATCTCCACCACCGACCAGCGGCAACAGGGCTTCGAGGACGCCATAAAGAAGTACCCGAACATCGAGTACCTTGGGACGAGGTTCTGCAACGACGATCCCACCGTGGCGGCGTCCATCACGACCTCGACCCTACAGTCGAACCCTGACCTGAAAGGCATCTTCGGCGCTAACGTCTTCTCGGGCCAGGGCGCCGGAACCGGCGTCCGGCAGTCGGGCAAGAAGAACCAGGTGAGCGTGGTGGCCTTCGACGCCTCGCCGACACAGGTCGAGGACCTGCGAAGCGGGAACGTGGACGTCCTCATCGCCCAGCACCCGAACGACATTGGCGACAGGGGCGTCCGGATAGCTGTGGATTACCTGAAGGCAGACAAGGAGCCGGCAAGCAAGCAGATCACCACGGGCTTCACGACCGTGACCCGCGACAACCTGGAGGATCCCGAGGTCCAGGAGTACCTCTACAAGGCAGAGTGCTAGGGCGACCTGCGAGAGACGTCCCGCGCGATTCGCCGGCTGCTAGACTAGCGCCATGCCCGCGGAGGTCCGCATAAAGCCCGAGCTCATAACCGAGCACCGCTACCGGATGGAGCTCCACGGCCTCGAAGACGAGGACATAGAGAACACTATCCGCATGAAGGGCTGGGCGTGGAACCGCTCGCGCGAGGCGTGGGTCTACGCCGGGGAGCCCGACTTCATGTACCGCCAGATCCGGGAGGTCATAACGGACCTACCCGACATCGTCTTCGATGAGGACGGCATCGAGGAGTCCGTGAAGACGGTTCTCGAAAAAGCGCGCGACGACGAGGAGCGCGAGGAGGGCCGCACCCTCCTCCGCCGCGCCTTCGAGAAGACCGGCCAGCTCCCCCAGGCGGAGAGATCGCTCTCGGGCTAGCCCCGTTTCCGGGCTCCCGGGTGCTCCGAGTACCGGCGCGCGAAAACCCGAAAACGGCGAAATCTAGCTCATTTGGGGGATGCGGAGGTCTCTGTGCGCCCGCTAACCTTGCGGGTGGTACGACCGAGAAGACAAGGAGGAGGCCGTAAATGAAAACCTGGGTCAAGGTTGCTCTCGTCACCACGCTCTTCGCAGTTCCGGCGATGGCGCTAGGCCAGGTCATCTGGCCCCCGGCGCCGGGCGGCCCCGAGCCGTCCGCTGGGCAGCTCCCCTTCTTCATCCTCCTGGCGGTGTTCGAGGCGGTAACGTTCGGCCTGGGCATCTCCTTCCTCCTCTTCGGGTTCGCCCCCCTGCGCAGGGCTGTGGGCGCGACGTGGAGGGCATGGGCGATCTACCTGAGCGTCGGCTGGTTCCTGGTCTCCTGGTGGCCGCACGACAACCTGCACATCCACAACGGCAGCGACCTCCAGGGACTTCTATACATCGAGTACGGCTTCCACGTCACGCTGATGCTCGCGGGCATCGTCCTCGCCTACTCGCTCCTCACCATGCTCAGGCCCGGCGACGCCGGTACCCGGGCCGCCGGAGCGGTACACTCGCGCGTCAGGTGAGGTTGAGCGCGAGCCGCCCGGAGGCGTGGTCTGAGCCGGTTCTGTACGCGGCGGCCGCCCTCTCGCTGCTCGCGGCGCTGATCCACCTTCTCGTAACGCCGGAGCACTTCGAGGAGTGGTGGGGCTACGGGACGTTCTTTCTGGTATGCGCCGTCTTCCAGGTGACGTACGCCGC
>DATACV010000289.1:0-1915 GCA_036258875.1 Rubrobacteraceae bacterium | reverse complement strand
CCCGGCCTCCTTTTTCTAGGTTGAACGGCGGTTGCGGGCCCGGCGTTGCCGGATGTACGCTTGCCGTGGGTGGCCGTACCGCGCCGTACGGCCGGAGCTACTGGAAAGGAAACCGATGAGCTCCACTGGTGGCCTCGACGCTGGCCGAGGGCCGGCCACGCAGACGCGGTCGGCCTCGGTAGCCGAGGCTTTCGCCCGCAACGCTGAGAGATCCCCGGACAAGCTCTGCCTGCGCTTCGAGGGCGAGGACTGGAGCTACGGAGGGTTGCTCGGGCGCGTGCAGGCCTTCGCCGCCGCGCTGCGTACGTGGGGCGTGGAGCCGGGCGAGCGCGTCGCGCTCTTCCTCGGGAACCACCCTGACTTCCTGGTGGCCTACCTCGGCACGCACCTGGCCGGCGGCGTGGCGGTGCCGGTCAACAAGAGCTACCGCCGGACGGAGCTCGAGCACATCTTCGAGGACGCCGGGGTGCGCCTCTGCGTCACCGACCGGGAGGGGCGTCCAGAGCTCGAGCGCGTACGCGGGGATCTCCCCGCCCTGGAGAAGGTGTTGGAGCGTGGCGAAGGCTTCGAGGCTTTCGTGGGCGGTGGCGGTGCTTTCGAGCCCGCGATGCCGGGCGGAGATGACCTGGCGATGATCGCCTACACCTCGGGTACGACCGGGCGCAGCAAGGGCGCGATGCTGCTGCACCGGAACCTCCTCGCCAACGCGGAGGCTATCCTCGCGGCCTGGAGGTGGACGGCCGACGACCACCTCCTGCTCACCCTACCGCTGTTCCACTCGCACGGTCTCATGGTCGGCGCGCACGGCACCCTGCTCGCCGGGGCGAGTGCCGAGCTGCGCCGCACCTTCGACGCCACCGGGGTCTACGATGCCCTCCTCACCGGCCACTTCACGATGTTCTTCGGCGTGCCGACGATGTACACGCGTCTGCTGCGGGAGGCGGCGGGCCGCTCCGAGAAGCCACCCCCCTTGCGCCTCTACGTCTCGGGCAGCGCTCCTTTGAGCCCGCAGGCGTTCCAGGAGTTTGAGAAGGAGTTCGGGCAGCGCATCCTGGAGCGCTACGGCATGACCGAGACGGGGATGAACCTGACCAACCCCTACGAAGGCGAGCGCCGCCCCGGCACCGTCGGGATGCCGTTCCCCGGCCAGGAGGCGCGCGTCGTGGAGGTGGAGACACGCGAGTCCCTGCCGGCCGGGGAGATCGGGGAGATCGAGGTCCGCGGCCCCCACGTCTTCGCCGGGTACTGGGGAAGGCCCGAGGCCACGGCCGAGAGCTTCGACGGCGAGGGCTGGTTTAGAACCGGCGACCTCGGGAGCGTGAGCGAGGACGGGTACTTCCGGATCAGCGGCCGGGAGAAGGAACTCATCATCACCGGCGGCTACAACGTCTACCCCAAGGAGGTCGAGGAGGTCCTGGAGGGGTGCCCGGGCGTCGCTGAGGTAGCCGTCGTTGGGCTGCCCGACCCGGAGTTCGGGGAGAAGGTAACGGCGGCCGTCGTGCGCGACGACGAGGCGCTGACCGCCGAGGAGGTCGTGGAGTTCTGCCGGGAAGACCTCGCTGGGTACAAGAAGCCCCGGCGGGTCGAGTTCGTGGACGCGCTGCCGCGCAACGCCCTCGGCAAGGTCCTCAAGCACGAGGTCCGCAGGAAGCTCCTAGAAGGAGAAAGGTAGGTCTCATTGGGATCCACGCAAGACACCACAGGCGTCGTGAGGGAGATGGCCGCCGCCATGGAGGAGCACCGGCGCCACCTGACCAAGCTCGACTCGGAGATTGGGGACGGCGACCACGGCACGAACATGCACCGGGGCTTCCAGGCCGCCCTCGAGCGCCTCGACGGCGCTGAGCCCTCCACCCCGGCCGACGCCCTGAAGGCGGTCTCGATGGCGCTCATCAGCAAGGTCGGAGGCGCCGCA
>DATACV010000288.1:0-3282 GCA_036258875.1 Rubrobacteraceae bacterium | reverse complement strand
GTTTGCCGACCATCCCCGTATCTCCTCTCAACTCACGTTTGACTGCCTATTGCGGCCTCAAGGGTACCGGGCCTGATCGAAGATAGAGCTCAGAGATCGGCGCTCCACGTTTCCTCCCGGGACACGCGCGAAAGATCACTCATTTGGGGGATACGCCGTTCGACTCTCGTCCGCTACCCTTGAGGCCGCAATAGGCAGTCAAACGTGAGTTGAGAGGAGATACGGGGATGGTCGGCAAACTGTTGGGCAGGGACGAAGTCTATGCGGCGCTGGTGCTCGCACTCTCGGGTTACGCGATGTTGACGGTAGCCAGAGGAGAGGGGCCTCTCGCGCGCGAGCGAATAGTGGCCAGGGTCCTGCCCGACCCGGTTGCCGGAGTAGCGGCGGGCATCCATCGCTCCTCCACCGTCACGGCTCCGCGCCGGGAGCTCGCGCGGGGCGCCGCGTGAGGCGCGGCGCCAGGAGGGAAGCAGAGACCGGGCCGGGGAAGGACCGCACATCGAGACCCGAAGGGAGAGGTCATGACCGACATGATCGCCAAGGAAGAGCTACCCTACGTGATCGCCAGGGAAGAGCTCCCTCACGGCAAGATCGCGCACAGGTTCGAAGGATATCGCTACGGCGACGTGAACGTCTCGTTCTTTCTGGTGGATAGCCCGCCCGGTAAGGGTGCGAAGCTGCACACCCATCCCTACGAGGAGGTATTCATCACGCTCGAGGGTGAGGCCACCTTCACCGTCGGCGACGCCACCATCGTGGCTAGCGCCGGCCAGATCGTGGTGGCGCCGGCGGGCGTGCCCCACAAGTTCGTCAACTCAGGGACGCGGACGCTGAGGCAGGTCGACATCCATCCGAGCAGACGCATCGAACAAACCGACATCCCTGAGAACGAGTGACCACCTGATGGGCCAGGCCCCGAGGTTCTCAGGCTTTCAGGAGCTCTCTCCCGACCCTCAAAGCCTTAGAGCCTAAGAGCCTTCTCGAAAGGCGCGGCTAGCCGGCGGACGTGTCCGAGACGGCCGGCGGTTCCACGTCGTCGTAGATGCGTCCTCCGCTCAGGCGTCCACTGCTCCCGCGCTCGTAGACCGCGACGCCTGCCTGGGGCGGGATCTCCGTTACCCCCCAGCGCACGGCGTTAAACTCGACGGCGCAGCGCACGCCGTCGTCGGTGACGGTGCAGTGCTCCAGCGGGATGCCGCCGCCGTTGGCGAACTGGGCAGAGTAGACCTCGCGCAGCGCCTCCTTGCCTCGGTAGACGTACTCGCCCCCGCTAGGTTCACGCGCATAGGCGTCCTCCTCGTAGGTGGCCAGCACGGCCTCCAGGTCTCCGGCGGCCAAAGCCCTCTGATATTCGCCTACCACGTCGGGCACCACTATGTCCGGGTCTCGAGGCAACAGGGGCTCTCGCACCCGGTGTCCACCCGTGAGTGGCCACATGCTGTGGTAGACGCGGATCGCCTTCAGGGTGCGGTCGGGGTTGCGGTCGGTGACGATGGCGACGGGAAGCTCGACCCTCACTCCCTGATCCGAGAGCAGGTGTAGCGTGACCTCCTCGACCGTGCGGGTGGAGGTGCGGGTGAGGGCCACGTTCTCCACCACCGCGTCGCGTTCGGCCAACCAGTCCGCCGTCCCGTTAGCGAAGGCACGTAGCCTCCTCGCGCCCTCCACGTAGCCCACGCGGGGATCGTCCAGAACCGGATCTCCCGCGAATGAGCGCACGAGGGCGTCGGGCTCTCGGGCCATGATCCCCTCGTAGTAGGCGACCGCATCGTTGGCGCTCTCGCCCTCTTGGCCGCGCAGCGCTTCGGCGATGGGGCCGCTAAAGACCTCCGGCATCCAGGGCATCGGGACCTCCTCAAGGGCTCGCCGGTTGCGCACGACCCCACAAGCTTACGCCATCCGCCCGGCCCCGTGGAGGTCATATGTTCTCGGAGGTTGGCTCTACACTGGATGCGGTGGCATCATGGCTCACGCCGGAGGAGACACACAGAGGAGGATATCTATGGCAGATCCCGAACAGAACAAGCAGACGGTGATCGCCTACTACAACATGGCGTTCAACGACAGGAAGCCCGCCGAGGCGGTGGAGAGGTACGGCGGGCCGCACTACATCCAGCACAACCCCCAGGCGCCCGACGGGTTCGAGGCGTTCATCGCGTTCGTGGAGGGCTTCGTCGGACAGTTCCCCGAGTTGAGCCTCGACATCAAGCGCGCCGTCGCCGAGGGCGACATGGTAGTGACGCACAGCCTGATCAAGACCTCCCCCGAAGACCGCGGTACCGCGGCGGCGGACTTCTTCCGCCTGGAGGACGGCAAGATCGTCGAGCACTGGGACGTCCTGCAACCCGTACCCGAGAGCGCGGCCAACGACCACCCCATGTTCTGATCACCCCGGGACTCCGGTGGAGCGCCCGGTAGGAGGGGGACTTAAACGGCCTAGCGAAGCCGGGGAGGAGAGATGAGAGACGCCTACCGCTACGTCGTCCACGCCTACGAGGACGCGCGCCAGAAGCGGCCTATCAAACACGAGCACGGGGGAACGACCGTCCTCTCCGACGGCGCCGAGGCGCTCGGGCGCGCCAAAGAGCTCGCCCGAGAATCCCCCGACGGATGGGTCTACCTCCACGTCGAGTACAGGGGAGAGAAGGAGTAGGCGGCGAGCGAGGAGGAGCCTCGGGAGGAGTGGTCCCTGCGAGACCGCCTCTTCCGACGCCACAAGGGCCAAGAATTCTCCACCGGACCTACAGACATATTCTGCGCCATCCCGGAGCCACTAGCCTGTCACGTCGCACCTTAGCTGCATGCCGCTGGTGGCGTAAAATGAACGTTCGGTGGCCGATAGGGAGGTGAGTGTGGGATCAGAGCGATAAGCGGCGCTGGAGCGACAAGCTGCGATGGTGGAGGAGCTGCGCAAGGTCGAGTTGGTGCGCGACAGACTGGCGAGCCTGCAGCAGCTGGTGGGCTCCTACCCCGAAGGCCACGACACGCGTGTGCTACTCGAAAACCCGCACCTCGACCGGGCGCTCCGGGCGGTGGAAGAGGACATGGGGGCGCTTCGGGAAGCCCTTATCTACCCTGGCGGCACCTGAGAAGCCGCCGAGCGTCCGAGCACCCGGTATCCACGCTGTCGGGTGGGTGCTAGCCAGGCCTAGGTGAGGTCGTCCCACTTCGCGTGCCAACTCGCGCTTTTCTCCGCGTGACGATGTAGGCGCATGTCCAGCGCGCTCGCCTGTATGTTCATCCGGCGCAGCCGCTCGTCCATGTCCCGCGAGGCCTGGCTCA
>DATACV010000287.1:0-5831 GCA_036258875.1 Rubrobacteraceae bacterium | reverse complement strand
GCCCTCGCGCAGGCCAAAGAGGTCGAACGCACCACCGTTGTCTACGTGCCCGTGGACCGCTACGAGGGCGTCCCGAGCTACGAGTCGTTCTGGGACGTGCCGGTCGCGGAGGTCTCCGAGATGGAGTCCGTAGTCGCCGCGCGCGAGGAGTACACCGAAGCCAGGCGCGCCGAACGCCCCTACCTGTAGAGAGGAGCAAGCTTGTCAGACCTGGTCGTCAGCATCAAGCAGCAGCCGGACGAGAACGGGAGCGTGGTGAAGGTCACGCCCGAGTCCGCGGGGTGGGAGTACGTGGGCTTCGAGGTCCTGCGGCTCGCCGAGGGACGCACCGTCGAGCGCCGCACGGACGTCGAAGAGGTCTGCCTGGTGATCCTCTCCGGGTACTGCACGATCTCCACCGACGACCACGAGTGGAGGGGCATCGGGGAGCGCGACAGCGTCTTCGAGGGTCTACCCTACGCGGTCTACCTGCCGCCCGGGACGAATTACAGGGTCGAGGCCGTCACCTACCTGGAGTTGGCCGTGACCTCGGCGCCGGGCCGGAGAGGCATGACCCCTCTGGACCCGTTGCTCGTGCGGCCTGAGGACATAGATGTGGAGGTGCGCGGCTACGGGAACCTGGAGCGTCGCGTACACCCGATCCTGATGGAGGACCGCCCGGCCGAGAGGTTGCTGGTCGTCGAGGTCGTCACGCCTGCCGGCCACTGGTCGAGCTACCCTCCGCACAAACACGACCAGGACGACCTCCCGAACGAGAGCTACCTGGAGGAGACCTACTACCACAGGGTCCAACCCGTGCAGGGCTTCGCCGTCCAGAGGGTCTACACGGACGACCGCTCGCTCGACGAGACCATCACCGTCAGCGACGGCGACACCGTCCTCGTGCCCCGGGGCTACCACGCGGTCTCCGCGCCCCCCGGCTACGACCTCTACTACCTGAACGTGATGGCGGGGCCGGCGCGCGAGTGGAAGGTCAAGAACGACCCGGACCACGAGTGGCTGCTGAGGTGATCGGCGCGGGAGGATGTGCCTCCTGTATAGTGAACGCTGTGGTGTAGGGGAAAGGGGGAGAGATGCACAATCTGGCGTTGCTCCAGTCGATGGTCCGCGTAAACGACACGTGGCTCGACTACTTCATCATCGGGGTGTACTTCATCTTCGTGCTCGGGAGCGGGGCCGTGTTAAGGACGAAGATGCAGACCTCCGAGGACTACTTCCTCTCGGGGAGGTCCCTGCCGAGCTGGATCACGGGCCTCGCCTTCCTCGGGGCGAACCTGGGGGCCCTGGAGATCATGGGTATGGGCGCGGGGGCCGCGCAGTACGGGATCATGCAGTCCCACTACTACTGGATCGGCGCGATCCCGGCGATGGTCTTCGTGGCCCTCTTCATGATCCCCTTCTACTACGCGAGCCGGGTCCACTCCGTCCCCGGCTTCCTGAAGCTCCGCTACAACGAGGCCACGCGGGGCTTCAACGCGATACTCTTCGCGGTCTTCATGATCCTGCTCTCCGGCATAAACATGTACGCGATGGCGATCGTGTTCCAGTTGTTGCTCGGATGGTCTCTCACCGCCAGCATCTTCCTCTCGGCGGGGATAGTGCTGGCGTACGTCGTCCTCGGCGGGCTCTCCTCCTCCATCTACAACGAGGTGCTGCAGTTCTTCCTGATCACCCTGGGGCTCCTGCCGCTCGTGATCTTCGGCCTCATAGACGTTGGCGGCCTCTCCGGCCTGCAGGAGTCCATAGGCCGGGCGGACTTTTTCCACGTCTGGGCCAATACAGGCTCGGCGGACAACCCGATGGCCGTGCAGTGGTTCTACATCGTGTTCGGGCTCGGTCTGGTGCAGAGCTTCGGCTACTGGTGCACGGACTTCCTCGTAGTGCAGAGGGCTCTGGCAGCCGAGGACCTGGCAGCAGCCCAGAGGACCCCTCTCATCGCGGCGTTCCCGAAGCTCATGTACGGGGTGCTCGCGATCTTCCCCGGCCTGATCATCCTGTCCATCCTCCCGAACCTCGGCGAGGACAACTACAACATGGCGGTCCCATACGCTATGGCCTACTATTTCCCCACCGGGCTGCTCGGGGTCGGCCTGACGGCGCTGCTCGCGGCGTTCATGAGCGGGATGGCCGGCAACGTGACAGCCTTCAACACCGTCTGGACCTACGACATCTACAAGGCGTACATCAACCGGGACGCCCCCGACCGCCACTACCTCAACGTGGGCCGCATAGCCACGGTGGCAGGCGTCGCCTTGAGCATACTGACGGCATACCTGGTGCTCGGCTTCGCGAGCATCATCGACTACGTCCAGCTGCTGCACGGCATCTTCCTGGCGCCGCTGTTCGGGACGTTCCTGTTGGGCATGTTCTGGAGGAGATCGACGGGCTGGGGCGGGTTCTCCGGGCTATTTGCGGGAACGGTGACCGGCGTGGTCCTTTACCTCATCTCGCTGGACAGCTCCGTGGGAGCGTCCATGGCGCGAGCGTTGTGGGCCTTTATCGTGTGCCTCGTCGTAACGATCGGGGTCTCTCTGGTCACCCGACCCAAGCCGGACTCCGAGCTGCGCGGCATCGTGTGGGGCCTTACCGAGCAGAAGGAGGACGTAGAAGAGGCCTGGTACAAGAAACCGTGGATCCTCGCGGTCACCGTGCTCGCCATTACCGTGGCCCTGAACATCTACTTCTGGTAGGAGGAGACCATGACGGAACACCATGAACCAGAACGCCGCGAGTATGGAGAAGAGGAGAGGGTGCCGGAGCACTCCGGCACAAACCACTCCATGGCGATAGGCTTCTATATATCGGCCATCGTCCTGATCTTCGGCGTCACGATTGCCCTGGCCGGGATACTGGCCCCGGCGCAGCAGACCGAGGGCGACCTCGGCTTTAACGTGAACCTGTGGTGGGGCCTGGTGATGGTCGCCTCGGGATGCGTCATCCTGGGCCTGACCCTCGCCTCACCTCGCCGCCGCGCAGCGCGGCAGGCCCAGAACAGCGAGACGTAGGCGCCGTTCGCGAACGGCGCCTACCCCGCGGCGACGACGACGCGGACGCCGGCGAGCTCGATCTCGCGCAGCATCTCCCTGTCGGCGCCGTCGTCGGTGACGAAGACGTCGACGCGCGAGAGCGGCGCTATCTTCGCAAGCGCCACGACGCCGAGCTTCGAGTGATCGGCGACCACCACTACCTTCTGAGCCGCCTCGACGAGCCGCCCGTCCGTCTCCGCCTCGGCCACGTTGGGGGTGGTCAGCCCCGCCTGGGGATTCACGCCGTGCACCCCCAAGAACAACACGTCCGCGTTTAGCGTCCTTATGGTCCGATCGGCGAAGGGGCCGACCAGCGCGTCCGACGGCGTCCTGAACATCCCGCCGGAGAGCACTATCTGCTCCCACCCGTTCTCCTGCAGGGTCAGGGCTATGTTGGTCGAGTTGGTGATGAACGTGAGCGAGCCCCGATCTCGCTTCAAGGCCTCGGCGATCTGCCACGTCGTCGTCCCTGCCGAGAAGGCGACCGTGTCGCCGTCGTTGACGAACTCCAGCGCCGCGCGCGCTATGGCCCGCTTCTCAACCCGGTTGAGCTTCTGCTTCTGGACGAAGTGCGGCTCGGCGGCAGTCTTGGGGACAGGCACCGCCCCGCCGTGCACCTTGCGGAGCATGTTGCGCGCCGAGAGCTCCTCGAGGTCCCGCCGCACCGTCATGTCCGAGACCCCTAAGCCCCGGCTCAACGCCGCTACCGAGACGCTCCCGGCCCGCTCAAGCTCCTCCAGGATCTCCTGCTGCCGCCTCTCCCTCAGCATCCGAAACCCCTCATAACACCATTATACGGGCGAATGCAAAGCAAAGCCACAATTCTCACGTTCGTTTGAGTTGACTTGCGTTCGAAGGCTCGCTATGGTCAGAATGTTCCAGGTTCTTTTCCCTGGTGGGGGTGCCCTGCGCCTTCCGCCTCCATGCGAGGCGAGCTGCCGGTGCGAGGGTTCGAGCTATCGGGTGACGCTTCTCGAAGAGGGTAGGAGCGGCGGAGCCTTGATGGGTCCAGGATCGAGGTTACGTTGGAGGAAGAGCTGACGAGCGTCATGATCTTGCTGACCCGGACGCAGCGAGAGCGAGGGTCAAGGGTACTCGATGGGCGGTTGCCGAGAAGAGGAGGTCCATGACCAGGATAGCTTTCATCGGTGCCGGTAGCGTCGAGTTCACCAAGAACCTCCTGACCGACATCTTCGAGTACCCCGAGCTGCGGGGGGCCACGGTCGCGCTACACGACATCGATCCCGGGCGTCTGGAGACCGCCGGGATGATGGCCCGCTGGACCTCGGAGCAGCTGGAAGCCGGAGCCAAGGTCGAGGAGCACCTGGAGCGGCGCGCTGCGCTCGAAGGCGCGGACTTCGTGATCAACATGGTCCAGATCGGGATGCATGAGGCGACGCTCCTCGACTTTGAGATCCCGCGCAGGTACGGCCTGAAGCAGACAATAGCCGACTCGATGGGGATCGGCGGCATCTTCCGCGGCCTCAGGACCATCCCTTTCGTGCTTGACCTCGCGGGCGAGATGCGAGAGCTGTGTCCCGACGCCCTGCTTCTGAACTACACCAACCCGATGAGCATCCTCACCTGGTCGGTATACAAGGCGTACCCGGACGTGCGGGTCGTGGGGCTCTGCCACAGCGTTCCGTACACCACACGCGAGATCGCCTCCTACATAGGCGTGCCCCACGAGGAGCTGGTCTACGACGGCGCGGGAATAAACCACATAGTGTGGCTGACGCGGCTCGAGGTAGGCGGCGAGGACGCGTACCCGCGCCTCTTCGAGGCCATGAAGGACCCGGAGGTCTACGCCAGGGACAAGGTGCGATTCGAGCTGATGCGGCGCTTCGGCTACTTCGTGACCGAGTCAAGCGAGCACAACGCCGAGTACACCCCGTACTTCCTCAAGCGCGACGAGCTCATAGAACGGTTCGACGTTCCGGTGGACGAGTACGTCCGCCGCAGCGAGCGCAACCTTCTCAGGTACGCCGAGACCAGGCGCAAGCTCCTGGCCGGCGATCACTTCCCGCTGGAGCGCAGCGTCGAGTACGGGTCCCTGATCATCCACTCCCTCGCCACCGGCGAGTCGCGCGTGATCTACGGCAACGTGGAGAACACGGCCCTGGTCGAGAACCTCCCGGAGGGCTGCTGCGTCGAGCTACCCGTAGCCGTGGACGGCACGGGACTCAAGCCGTGTCACTACGGCGTCTTGCCGCCTCAGCTCGCCGCTAATTGCACGCCGCACGTGGCAGTACAGGACCTCACGGTGCGGGCCGCGCTAGAAGGGAACAGGGATCACGTCTACCACGCCGCGATGCTGGACCGGCACGCCTCGAGCCTGCTCTCCCTCGACGAGATAGCCGCTCTCGTGGACGAGCTGACGGAGGCCCACGGCGACGCCCTGCCGGAGGGCTTGCGCTAGTCGGTCACGCGGGCTCCAGGTATCAGGTCTCGGGCATCAGGTTCCTGGATCTGGCCGCTACTGCGCGGCGCTCCTCCCTGGCGGCGTATGGAAGCCCTTTCCGTAACGGACCCTGAAACCCGGTGCCCGAAGCCTGCCGATAGGGGATAATCCTCGACGCGGACGATACGCGAAGGAGGAGAGGATGGCACGATTCCCCGAGGGGTTCTTGTGGGGGACAGCGACTGCCTCGTACCAGATCGAGGGCGCAGTCGAGGAGGACGGCCGCGGGGCTTCCGTCTGGGACACCTTCTCCCACACTCCGGGTAAGATCTACCGCGGCGACACCGGCGATATAGCCTGCGACCACTACCACCGCTTCGAAGAAGACCTCGACCTCATGGCGG
>DATACV010000286.1:0-11342 GCA_036258875.1 Rubrobacteraceae bacterium | reverse complement strand
GCAGTTCTCCATGCGCGACCCCCGCGTGGTCTCGACGATAGTGGGCATAAGCCGCCCCGAGCGGGTCGAGCAGACGCTGGAGCTGGCGGCCCACCCGATCCCGGACGAACTGTGGGAGAGGTTGGAGCCTCTCGCTACCCCGAGCGGCTAGCGCGGGCGGCCCATCCCCCGCCGCAAGGCGAGCGTTCCCGACAACGCCAGTAGCGCGAAGACGGCCGCAGAGATCGCCGCGACTTCGAGCGTCGAGACACCGTATCCCCCGGTGTCGGGGAGGGAGCCTCCCGGCGAACCGAGCAACCGCAGATCCGCTCCGGCGTCCTCTAACGGCTTCGTAGCTCCGCAGGCTATGTTCTTCAGGTATTCGTCGCCTTTCTTTTCCGCACGCGCGGCGTACACGAGATAGGTCTCGCCCCTCTCGAACTCGTTGTAACAGTTGACCCCATCACCCTGCCCGTAGACGTCGACCGTCTCTGCCGGGACGCCTTTCCAGGACTCTTGCACGTCGAGGGAGATCTTGCCCCGGATCGATTTGCCGCCCGGCGCCGGTATGCCTTCGTCGATGCCCTGGACCTCGCCCGAGAACACGGCATCCGCTCGCTGGATCTCCTTCTCGAGGGGGAATATTGCGCAGGTGCAGGCGTGCGCCTCTGACGCCCCGGGACCAACCACGAGCAAGAGGTTCGCCACGAGGGCGAAGGCCACGAACGCGGCCCTCGCCCGTCCCGAATACGTAAGGTTCCGGCTCATGGTTCCTCCGTCCACCTCAGTCCATCAGCTGGCCGCCGTTGACCTCGATGATCTCGCCGACCAGGTAGTCCGCCGCCGGGGAGGCCAGGAAGACCACCGCCCCGGCTACCTCCTCGGGCGTCCCCTCGCGGCCGATGGGGATGCCGGCCGTCATGCGCTCGCGCAGCTCGGGCGGCGTGAAGCGCTCGTGGAAGGGCGTGGTGATGACGCCGGGAGCCACGCCGTTGACCAGGATGTTGTCCGAGACGAGCTCCTTCGCCATCGCTCGCGTGAGGGTGCTGACGCCTCCCTTGGCCGACGCATATGCCGCCGAGCCCGGCCCGCCCCCGTTGCGGGCGGCTACAGACGTCATGTTGATTATGCGGCCCCTCCCCTGCCGCTTCATTATGGGCAAGACAGCTTTCGAGCAAAGGAAGACCGACTTCAGGTTGACGTCCATGACGCGGTTCCAGAGGTCCTCGGTCATCTCCGAGAAGCTGCGGCGTTCGATCAGGGCCCCGGCGTTGTTCACCAGGACGTCGAGGCGCCCGTAGCGGTCCTCGACCTCGCGCACCATCCGCTTCACCTCCCCGGCGTCGGCCACGTCGCCCCCGACCAGCATCGCCTCGCCGCCGGAGGACCGGATCCCCTCGACCACGTCGCGCGCCTCGCCCTCGCTCCGGTTGTAGTGGACCGCGACCCGGCAGCCCCCTTTGGCGAGGGCCAGCGCCGAGGCGGCCCCGATCCCCGTGCTGCTCCCCGTCACCCACGCGACCTCTTCCGAAAACATCATCCTACTGTTACCCCCTTGTAACCTCTGTCCCCTAGCATGGGTTCTCCCGTAACGATAGAGGCGGCGAGCGGGGAACACAAACTCCGGGGAGGCCGTGGGATACGTGGATCTCCAGAGGCGGAGAGCGGATCAGAGCCGCGGTAAGGATGCGGGCCCAGATCCCTACCTCTTCTCGACGCTCGGTTTCGGCCTCGCCACCCCGGCCTCCTGGCTGTCTTTGGTCATGTTCTGGTCCGGCTCGCCCCTGCCCGTCGTCGTGGTTCCCCTGATCCCTTCCACCCTCCTGGTGCTGTTCGCCGCCTGGCAACTGCTGCGCGGGAGAACTTCGACCGCGAAGCCGGGTCCCGGCGCGGAGAAGCAGCTACTGATGGTGATGCGAGAATCCGAGGGCAGCATCACCCCCGTCGAGGCCGCTCTGGAGACCTCGCTGACGGTAGACGAGGCGGAGGAGATCCTCTCCCGCCTCGCCGACCGCGGGCACCTGCACATAGAGAGCCGGGACGGCGCCATCTCCTACGCCCTCCCCGGCAGACGCTAGCGGGCTCCTCCCTTCGGTCGTCGCAGCACACCTGCTTCGCAGGCTCTCAGCACGCATCGGGCCTAAAGGCCCTCGCTTGTCAGCACGGCGCCTAGGCTTCGCCAGGTGCCTTGTCAGCACGCTCCGGCTGACGCCTTCGCTCGTCAGCTAGGCGTCCGTGGCCGCCTCTCCCCCACGCCGCCCGAGGCGGCCGCGCGAAACGCGTCGGGGAAAGGCCCCGGGAGAAAGAAGCTGAGAGCGAGGCCCGGCTGCAAGCCGGGCCGAAGCGTGCTGACAAGCGAGGGCCTTTAGGCCCGATGCGTGCTGAGAGCGGAGGCCGCAGGCCGGAGCGGGCTGCCTAGCGTGCGAGCCAGCCGCCGTCCACGGGGAGGGTGACGCCGTGCACGTAGGAGGAGGCGTCGGAGGCGAGGTAGACCACCGCGCCCTTGAGGTCCTCCGGCTCCCCGTACCGGCCGGCCGGGAGACGGACGAGAAGCGCCTCGGAGCGCTCGGCGTCCTCGCGCAGCGCCGAGGTCATCGAGGTCGAGAAGTAGCTCGGGGCTATGGCGTTGACGTTTATGCCAAGAGCGGCCCACTCGTTCGCCAGGGCGCGCGTCAGGTTCGCCACGGCGGCCTTGGTCGCCGAGTAGGACGGCACGACGATACCCCCCGAGAACGAGAGGACCGAGGCGAGGTTGACGATCTTGCCTCCCCCACCCTGCTCTACGAAGCGCCTCGCGGCCGCCTGGCTCAGGTACCACAGGCTGCTCAGGTTGATCCTTACGACGTCCTCCCAGTCCTCCTCGCCGAACTCGAGCGCGGGCGCCCGGCGGATTATGCCTGCGTTGTTGACCAGGATGTCCAGGCGGCCCAGCTCCGAGACGCACTCGCCGATGAGCTCCGCGGCCTGCTGCGCACGCACTCCCAGGAGGTCGACGTTCATCGTGTGGCAACGCCTGCCCAGACCTTCGATCTGCTCGCGGGTCTCGTCGAGCGACACGACGTCGAGAACGGCGACGTCGGCGCCGGCCTCGGCGAGTCCGACGGCGAGGGCCTGGCCCAGGCCGCGCCCCGCACCCGTAACGACAGCTGCGCGCCCATCCAACCTGAAGTCGTCGAGGATAGGCATCAGTAGCGGAGGTCCACGGGCTCTATGTTCTGCTCTTCGCAGAACTTCAGGTAGCGCTCGAGCTTCGAGAAGACGTCGTCCTGGTAGATCATGTTGTCCTCGTCGTCTATGTACTGCACGGAACCTTCGAGGATAAAGAGCGTCTCCATGTAGTCCTCGTCTACGACGAGGGTGTGGATGTCGCCGGGCGGCTCGTAGACGAGGGTACCGGGGCGCGCCACCCAGTCGCGCTCCAGGTAGTGCCAGGAGCCCTCGATGCAGTACCCGAGGACCTGCCCGCCGGTGTGGCGGTGGCGGTTGACCTTCCCCCCGCCCTCGACCCTGAGAAGGTTGATCCAACGCCCGGTGGCGAGATCGAACCTCAAGGGCTTGAACCAGACCCTCTCGCCCTGGGGCACCCAGGGCAACTCGTCGCTCTGGACCGCCATGTCCGGCAACCCCATCGCCGCGATTACCTGCTCCGTCCGCTCTTCAGCCAAAGCCCTCTCCTCTCCTCGCCAAGGACTCGTAGCGTAGCGCGCTACTACGTGCGGTTCAATCCGGGTTACCGGCTAGTACTCGCTGGCTTTGACGAGCCGGATGCGGCGCCCGTCCTTGCTCCTGTGGTCGAGAAGCTTCGCGTCCTCCTTGAGGTTGGCCTCGACGGACGCGGGACCGGCCCCGGGTTTGTTAGAGCGGAAGAGCGCGGCCGTCCCGCCGACGTGCGGCGCGGCCATCGACGTGCCGGACATGGTCGTTGTGCCGCCGCCCAGCCTCGTCGAGAGGATCTTGGTGCCCGGCGCCCAGAGGTCGACGCAGCGGCCGAAGTTGCTCCACCGGACCTCCTTGTTCGTCCAGGTGGTCGCAGCCGTCGTGACGATGCCGTTGTTCGTGCCGGCGCCCGTCATCGCGGGCGAGGCCTTGCAGGCGTTCATGCGCTCGTTGCCCGCCGACAACGAGTAGAAGACGCCGCTGGCCGCCGAGTTCCTGACCGCGGTGTTGAGCGCCTTGCTCTTCGAGCCTCCCAGGCTCATGTTCGCGACGACCGGCTTCCGGGCGTTCTTCGTCACCCATTGGATGCCATCGATGACGTCGGATTCCCACCCCTCACCCTTGCAGTCGAGCACCTTGACGCCGGTCAATGGCGCGCGGGGGGCGACACCAACCACGTGGAAGGAGTTGTCCGTCGCCGCCAGGGTGCCGGCCACGTGGGTCCCGTGACCGTCGCAGTCGTAGTTGGGCCCGCGGCCCGTCAGGTTGACGTGTTTGACCACGTTGAGGTCCGGGTGAGCGTCGGGACCGTAAGCGATGCCGGTGTCGATCACGTACACGTGCACGCCGGAGACCTCACCGGTACCGTCACCGGCCCTAGTCGAGCTAAGGTCGGCGTCGATCCGGTTTATCCCCCACGGCAGCGTCTGGGCGGTGGTGGTCACCTTCTTGTCTCGCTCGACGTAGGCGACGCTGGAGTTGTTGCGCACCTCGTCGAGGCTGTCGTCCGGGATCTCCGCCGAGAACCCCTCCAGCGCCTCGGTGTAGACGTCGTCCACCTCGAGGTTCTCCTGGCGGCCTTCTATGCCCTCCGCCACCTGTGAAGGGCTGTCCACGCTCTCCTCGAGCACGACGATGTAGGGGTCCGTGTCCTCTTCCGGGGTCTGCGTGAGAGCGACCCCGGCGGCCAGGAGTGTTGTCGTTGCCACCAGCGCTATCAAGATGGCTATTCGTCTCACGCTTACCCAACCCTCCAGGTTCCGGCATGCTTGCTACACCCGACACTGTACCATGCTGCGGTGGAATACTCAGCCTTGTATGCATCTCTAACGTCGCGCATCATCTCGATACTAGGGCTGCGCCGTTAATGGATGATGATACGAAAGTCAGAATCCTCTAACTTTGGGGCGGGCATAGGCACCAGAGCACCAGGACCGATCCGCGGATCGCGTCGAGCCCTGGCGACACGCTACCGCTCACCCATAGCAACATCTTGCTCGGGGATCGCCGGGGCGCCGTTCGTCAGTGGTTGTGGCGCGGCGTCTCGGAGGCGACCTTGCGGTACTTGAGCGCCGCTTCGAGGACCCCGCCGCCGTCGAGCTGGCCCACGCCGGAGCGGTAGATCTCCTGCCAGGGCGTGCGGCTCTCCGGGACGGGCGGGATGGCGTCCTCCCTCTTGCGGCGTTCGATCTCCTCCTCCGGCACGAGCATGTCGCAGCGCCCGGCATTAAGGTCGATGCGGATGGTATCCCCGGTCCGCAGCCAGGCCAGGCCGCCGCCGGCGGCGCTCTCGGGCGCGGCGTTCAGGATCGAGGGGCTGTCCGAGGTCCCGGATTGCCGGCCGTCGCCGATGGTGGGCAGCGTGTTTATGCCGCGCTTGAGCAGCGCGTCGGGGGGTTGCATGTTCACGACCTCGGCCGAGCCCGGCCAGCCGATAGGTCCCGAGCCCCGGATCACGAGTATCGTCTTCTCGTCGATGCCTAAAGATGGGTCGTTTATTCGGTGGTGGTAGTCGTCGGAGCCGTCGAAGACGACGGCGCGGCCCTCGAAGACGCTATCGTCGCCCAGGTAACGCTCGCGGAACTCCTCGGAGATCACGCTAGTCTTGATGATCGCGAAGTCGAAGAGGTTGCCCGAGAGGACCAGGAAGCCGGCGCGCTCCTGCAAGGGCTCGTCGTACGGCGTGATCATCTCGCGGTCCACGCTCTCGCTTCCTGCGACGTTCTCGGCCAGGGTCCGGCCCGTGACCGTCATGACCTCCCCGTCGATCCTGCCCGCCCGCAAGAGCTCGGTGAGCACCGCGGGGACGCCGCCGGCGCGGTGGAAGCGCTCTCCCAGGTACTTCCCGGCTGGCTGCATGTTGACGAGCAGCGGCACGTCGTGGCCCCGGTTCCAGTCCTCGGGCTCCAGGGCGGCTCCGGCGTGGCGCGCCATGGCCATGATGTGCGGCTGGGCGTTGGTGGAACCGCCTATGGCGGTGACGGTGATTATCGCGTTCAGGAACGCCTCGCGGGTGAGGATCTTCGACGGCCGCAGGTCCTCGTGGGCCATCTCGACGGCGCGCCTGCCCGTGTCGTAGGCCATCTGGGCGCGCTCGCGGTAGGGGGCCGGGATCGCGGCGCCCCCTGGCAGCGACATGCCGAGCGCCTCTGCGACGGCGTTCATGGTCGAGGCCGTACCCATGGTGTTGCAGTGCCCCGCAGACGGCGCGGAGGCGAGCGCCGTCTCGAAGAACTCCTCCTCGTCTATCTGGCCGGCGGCGAGCCTGCGACGGCTCTTCCAGATCGCCATGCCCGAACCCACCAGCTCTCCCTCGAAGTAGCCGTCGAGCATCGGCCCTCCCGAGAGCACGATCGCGGGGATGTCCACGGTCGCGGCGGCCATGATGGCCGCAGGCGTCGTCTTGTCGCAGCCGGTGGTCAGCACCACGGCGTCGAGGAAGTAGCCGTAGAGGACCTCGACCAGGCCAAGGTAGGAGAGGTTGCGGTCGAGCGCCGCGGTCGGGCGGCGGCAGTTCTCGAAGATCGGGTGCACGGGGAACTCCATCGGGATGCCGCCGGCGTCCCTGATCCCGTCCCGCACGCGCTCCGCGAGCTGCAGGTGGTGCCGGTTGCAGGGCACCAGGTCGCTGCCCGTCTGGGAGATGCCTATGATGGGCTTGCCCGAGCGTAGCTCCTCGGGCGTGATCCCGTAGTTCATGTAGCGCTCGAGGTAAAGGGCGGTCTGGTCGATGCGCTCCGGGTCGTCGAACCAGTCGCGCGAGCGGAGCCGGCGCTCGGGCCGGCCGTCTTCAGCAGCCATGATCTTCTCTCCCTACTCTTCGGCCAGCGGCGTCGGCGGCGTCGCCGTGGACGTCTTCCCGAGGGCCTGTATCGCCGTCGGCAGGATGGTCAGCTCGGGGACGTAGGCCCGCTCGGGAAGCGTCGCGAGGAAGAAGCAGGCCTGCGCCACGTCCTCGGGCTTGAGGCTGAGGTCCCTCACCTCTTTAGGCGGCGGCTCGGGGCGGTTGTCCAGTATGGGGGTGTCCACGATGCCGGGCAAAACAGCGGAGAAGCGTACGCCCCTCTGGTGCTCCTCGAAGCCGGCGGCGTGGGCGAGCTCGGTCATGCCGGCCTTGGAGGCCTGGTAGGCCGGGCCCGACATGTCGGGCCAGGAGCCCGAGACGCTGCTGATAAGGATGACGAGCCCGCGCGAGACGCGTAAGTAGGGAAGGGCGGCCCGGGTCGCATAGAACGCGCCGCTGAGGTTGACCGAGATCATGGCGTCCCAGCCGTCGGCAGTGAGCTGCTCGAAGCGCCGCTCGGCGAAGTTCATCCCGGCCGCCACGACGAGGACGTCTATTCCGTCGGCCTCCCCGACCTCCTCGACGGTCCGCCAGACCGCCTCCCTGTCGGAGATGTCGAGCGCGTGCGCCGTGACGTCTCGTCCTCCCGTGCCCTCCTCTATGGCCTCCTTTCGCCTCGCGGCGGCGTGCACCTTCGCGCCGGCGTCGGCGAAGAGGTTCACCGTGGCGAGGCCGATCCCGCTGCTCGCCCCTATGACGAGCGCCGTCTTGCCGGAGAGCGTGCCGTCCTGCATCACGCCGACCCCGCGAGGAAGACCTTGATCCGCTCCGAGGGTCCTCTCACGAGCTCGGCGAAGGCGCCAGGCCCCTCCTCCAGCGGCAAGACCGGCGGCAGCTCCCCGATCCCGGCTCGCCCCTCCACCAGCCACTCGAGCGCCTGCTCGTAGTCCTCGGCCGTGTACGCGTAGGAGCCCTGGAGGTCCAGCTGCCCCCGCACGACGCCGTGGTACCCGAGGGTGGTCTCGTCGGCGTGCAACCCGACGAACACGACGCGCCCCCCGGGGCGCAGCAGCACCTCGACGGCCATCTTGCGGGTTACCTCGGCGCCGACGGCGTCGATGACGAGGTCCGCGCCCAGGCCCTCCGTGGGCTCTTCGAGGGCCTCTCTAGCCTCCTCGCCCGAGGCGTAGGCGGCGCGGGCGCCCAGCTCGAGCGCCTGAGCGCGGCGAGAGGCGTGCGGCTCGACGACGGAGACCTCGGGGATGCCGTCGAGCACCGCCGCCTGCAGGCACATCAGGCCGATGGTCCCGGCCCCGACCACGACGGCGTGCTCGACGAAGTGCCCCGCGAGGCCCAGCCTGACGGCGTGGACCCCGTTGGCGAGCGGCTCCGCTAAAGCGCCCGTGCGGGCCTCGACGCCCTCGGGGAGCGGGTAGACGTTCTGCGCCGGGGCGAGCGCGTACTCGGCGAAGCCGCCAGGGGAGTGGATGCCCACGAGCCTGCGGTTCGGGCACAGGTTGGTGTACCCGGCCCGGCACAGCGGGCACGTCCCGTCCGCGGAGAGCGGGTTCACGGCCACCGTGCGGCCGACGAGGTCTTCGTCCACCCCCTCGCCGACCTCCGTTACGGTCCCCGCGAACTCGTGGCCCATCACCAGCGGCGGGGTGCGGTTGCCCATCTTCCCCAGATACCCCTCTATCTCCGAGCCACAGATGCCCACGGCGTCGGGACGAACTATCACGGTGCCGGGCTCGACGGCCGGCTCGGGCACCTCCTCGACGGCCATCTCCTCCGGTCCGTTCCACACGACGGCTTTCATGAGAACCCTCCTCCTTCTTACAGACCCCGTATAAGGATAGCGCGCGCGGGCGATCCGTCGGAGTCCTCCAGCTTGAGCGGCAAACACGCGAGGAAGTACTCGCCGGGCTCCACGTCGCCCAGCACGAGCCCTTCGAGGATGATCACGTCAGCCCCGAGCAGCGTGTGGTGGGTGTTGAACTCCTTGTCCTCGAAGGGCTCGACCGAGAGGTAATCCACTCCCACCGTCTCGACCCCGATCTCGACCAGGTACTCGGCGGCCTCCTTCTCGATGGCTACGTAGTCCTCCACGAACCCGTCGCGCCCCAGCAGCCCGTCCTGCGAGTTACGGGTCTTCAGCAACAGCCGCGCCGCCCCCGCGACCTCCTCGGCCTCGAGGTCGGCCCGCCGCACGTGCCCCTCGACGTGGGTCAGGTCGACGACCCGGCAGGGCCCTACGCAGCGCGAGAGCTTGAGCGACTCCATCGTCCAGCCGCCGGGGATGAAGTGCATCCTGGCGTCCGCGTGGGTGCCCGTGTGGGCGCTCAGGGTCCACCGGCTGACGGTGCTCGGGTCGCCCCGGTCGGTGTGGGAGACGAACTCCCTGGACGGGGCGTCCTGGCCAGGCCACATGACCGACCCCGGCCCCGTCGGCGCCGTTATGTCGATGATCTCCACTCTCCACCTCCCCAACAAGTGGGCGGCCCGCAACGGCGAGCCCTGCCCTCCCCGTATCTTAAGCGTTAACGCCGCCAGGAGACAGTACGGCCACGACCCGTCGAGGTTCTCCCGAGCGGCGCAGGATGCTCACTCCTCGGGCTCCTCCGGGCGGGGACCGAAGGCCTGCCAGCGCGCCCCCTCCGGCGGATCGTAGGGGTCGGCCCCTCCTAGCACGTCCAGGATGCCCTGCGCCGCGTCCACCGCCATCCGTCGCATGGCCTGGTCGGTGAGGGCCGCCGTGTGCGGGGTGAGCACCACCTGCTCCATGGAGAAGAAGGGGTGATCCTGCGGCGGCGGCTCGGTCTCGTAGACGTCGATACCAGCCCCGGCGAGGCGCCCTGAGCTCAGCGCCTCCACCAGCGCGGCCTCATCCACCACCCCGCCCCGGGAGGTCTGTATCAGGATGGATCCCGGCCCCATCAAGGCCAGCTCCCGGCGGCCGAGCAGCCCGCGGGTGGCCTCCGAGAGGGGGACGTGCACGGTGAGGAGGTCGCAGGCGCCGAGCAGATCGGGGAGCGTCTTTGCCGCCTCGGCGCCGCCCTCGCGTATCCGTTCGGGGGGCAGGTGGGGGTCGTAGCCGAGCACCCGCATCCCGAAGCCTTCTGTGGCCATGCGGGCCACCTCCCAGCCGACGCGCCCGAGGCCGATCACCCCGAGCGTGGCACCGAAGAGCTCGCGGCCAGGCAGGCGGTCGCGCGAGGCGAAGCGGCCTTCGCGCACGGCGCGGTCCGAGCGGATCAGGTTCCGGCACACGGCCAGCATCAGGGCGAAGACGTGCTCGGCCACCGACCTGAGGTTGGCCCGCGGCGTGATCAGGACCGGTATACCCCGGCGCGCCGCCTCCTCCACGGCGACGTTGTCCACCCCCACCCCGTGGCGCGCGATCACCCGCAGGGACCGCGCCCCTGCTATGGCCTCCGCACCGAGCGAGGCCGTGCGGAGGAGCACGGCGTGCGCGTCGGGTAGCGCCGATGCTATCTCGGGTGATCCCGCCTCGGCTCCCGAGACCACCTCGGTGGCGCTCCTGAGCATGCCCAGGGCCTCCTCGTGGATCGGGCCGTCCACGTACACCCGGTGCGTCACCCTCGTCATCCCACACCCGGAACGGCGCGCCCCGCCATCGTGGTTGGCAGACGCTACTTCGGGCTGTAGCGGTCAGGGTCCTGGAAGACGTCTATGACCAGGGTACCGGCCTCCATGCGGGCCGAGTGCTCCGCCCCCGAGGGGATGTCGTAGGTGTCGCCCGGCTCGTAGGTTCCGGGCTCGCCGTCCACGGTCAGGTGCAGGCGTCCGGTCACGACAATGCCCCACTGGGCGCCGTGGGCGTGAGGCGGAACCTCGACCTCCTCCTCGGCGCCGAAGAAGACAGCCTGTCCGTGCGGGCTCGACAGCATCGGGCCCCTCAGCCCCGTGAAAGACGTGTCGGCCTCCGGGAGGCTCTTTATCCAGTCAGGCAACGAGTCCATACGAGCTCCTCTCCCCGGGTTTGCGCCCCCGATCAGGGCGTCCATTATACTGACTTGCTCCGGCGTCGAGTAAGCAGGGGGCTGCGATGGACCGTCTCGAAGCCAAGAGGGCCATAGTCACTGGCGCGGGGGCCGGGATCGGGCGTTCCATCGCCCTCAGGTTTGCCGAGGAGGGCGCCCGCGTCGCCGTCGCCGACGTGGACGAGGAGGCGGCGAAGAGGGTAGCCTCGGAGATAGGCGACGAGGCGCTGTCCCGCCGGACGAACGTCGTCAAGGCGGGCGAGGTCGAGGCGCTCGTCTCCGACGTCGTTGGGGCGTGGGGCGGCCTCGACGTCATGGTCAACAACGCCGGGGTGGGCGTCGCGGCGACGGTGGTATCCACCTCCGAAGACGACTACGAGCAGGTTATGGACGTCTGCGTCAGGGGGACCCTCCTCGGC
>DATACV010000285.1:0-1653 GCA_036258875.1 Rubrobacteraceae bacterium | reverse complement strand
TTCTGGCCGCCGGAGAGGCGTATGGGGTGCTCGTCCTTCTTCTCCGCGACGCCGACCTTGTGGAGGAAGCTCATCCCGAGCTCTTCGGCTTCTTTTCGGGGCATGCCCTTGACCGTCACCGGGGCCTCGACGACGTTCCCGAGCACGGTCAGGTGCGGGAAGAGGTTGAACTCCTGGAAGACCATGCCGGTCCTGGAGCGGATCTCGCGCACCGTCTTGCGCCTCGCGCGGTTCATGTGACCGGCCTCGAAGAGGATGCCGTCAACCTCGACGCTCCCGGAGGTCGGCTCCTCCAGGAGGTTGATGCACCGGAGCAGCGTGCTCTTGCCCGAGCCCGAGCGGCCGAGGATGACCACGACCTCCCGCGGCGCCACGTCCAGGCTCACGCCTTTGAGGACCTCGTTCTCCCCGAACACCTTGCGCACCTCGCGCAGGCTAACTATCGAGCCACTAGTGGCCATGCGGGGTTCTCTCCCTCACGTAGCCCGTCTCGAGCCTCCTCTCGAGCCGGCCTTGGAAGTAGGAGAAGATGCTCGTCAGGATCCAGTAGATAAGGGCAGCAACCACGAGCGTCTCCAGGTTCTGGAAGTACTGGCGGCCAATCTTGGAGGCCCGGAAAAAGACCTCCTGGACCCCGACGATGCCGACCAGGGCGGAGTCTTTGATCATGGCAATAAACTCGTTGCCCGTCGGCGGGATGATGACGCGCATCGCCTGCGGGACGACGATGCGGCGCATCGTCTGCGCCCGCGTCATCCCGAGGGCCTGCGCGGCCTCGTGCTGCCCGTGCCCGACCGACTGGATGCCGGCGCGGAAGATCTCCGCCATGTACGCCCCGTAGTTGATACCTAGAGCCAGAACGCCCGACGTGACTATCCCCAGGAGAAAGAGGTTCTGCAGCGGTCCCGGGGCGTACTGGGCGAGCTGCGGGAGGCCGAGGTAGATAAAGAAGATCTGGACGATCAGGGGCGTCCCGCGGATAAAGGAGACGTAGAAGCCGCTTGCCCCGTTGAAAACGGGGTTCTTGGAGAGCCGCCCGAGGGCGCCGAGCAGCGCGAGCGGGACGGCGAGCAGGATGCCGAGGACGCAGATCAGGATGGTGAGCGGTACCCCGCCGAGGATGAACGGGAGCCACTCCAGCATGAACGCCGTGTTGAACCGGAAAGCCGCGAAAAGTACCGCGAGCAGGATGAAGATCAGGACCCACACCGCGGCCAGCTTGGCGCGGAACGAGAAGCGCGCCGATCTGGCCTCCAGGGCGTCCCTTATGTTGGTCAGGGTCGAGATGGTCGCCTCAGACGACGATCAGGCGCCCTGCTTCTTGGTCAGGTCGATGCCGTCGTACCACTTCTTCGAGAGCTCGGTGAGCGTCCCGTCCTCGTGCATCTCTTTTATGATCTTGCTCACCTCGTCGAGCAGCGGCTTCGGGTCGGCTGGGGCCTCTTTGTCTATGGCCGCGGCGAGCGGCTCGTAGTAGAGCGGGTCGCCCACGATCTTTATCGGGGTGCCGGATTTCTGCGCCTGCTTGAAAACGTAGAGGTTGGACATCGCCGCGTCGAGGCGCGCGCCGTCGCCGAGCGCGAGGTCCTGGACGGCATCGGTGTCGGTGTCGTAGGTCTGAATCTGCGGGTCGTCCACGACGAACTCGTAATC
>DATACV010000284.1:0-4524 GCA_036258875.1 Rubrobacteraceae bacterium | reverse complement strand
GGGTCCGCAAGCTGGAGGATGAAGCCGTCGGCCTTGCGCCCGATGCAGTTGAGCGCCTTGGGGCCGTAGCCTGCCATCCACACGTCGAGCTTGCCGTCCCTCACCCACGGGATGCGGACCCTGGTGCCGTCGTAGTCTACTTCCCGGCCTTCGGCGAGCTCCTTTATGACGTACATCGCCTCTTCGACCTCGGCCAGCTTGGTGGGCTTGCGGCCGAGGACCCTCTGGGCCGAGTCTCCGCGGCCGATGCCGCAGATGGTGCGGTTGCCGAACATGTCGTTGAGGGTGGCGAAGGTCGAGGCCGTCACCGAAGGGTCTCGCGTCGCCGGATTTGTGACGAAGGGACCGACGACTATTCGCTCGGTCGCGGAGAGTATCTGGGAGTAGATGACGTAGGGCTCCTGCCAGAGGATGTGCGAGTCGAAGGTCCAGGCGTGGGTGAAGCCCAGAGCCTCGGCCCTCTTGGTCAGCTCGACGACGCGCCAGGCCGGCGGGTCGGTCTGCAGGGTTACGCCGAAGTCCATATCTACCTCCTCAATCCTTCCCGGAGCCCGAGACGGCGGTGGCCGCGCCGAGAGCTATGTAGACCCCGCCGGAGACGTAGCGCTGCCCGCGCCTGAACCGTGAGTCCTCGTTGCGCCGCCTGAGCCAGTCAGCGGCGGAGCCGGAGAGCAAGGCGTAGAGACCGTCGGTGCAGAGCGCGAGGACGACGAAGGTGATGCCGAGCAGGGCAATCTGCGCCGGGACCACGCCGCGCGAGGGGTCGACGAACTGCGGCAGGAACGCCAGGAAGAAGAGCGCGGTCTTCGGGTTGAGCACGTTGACTACCACGCCCTGCGAGAACACACGCGATAGCGGCTCCCTCTCTACCGTCACCGCTGTGCTCTCCTCGTCGCGGGCGAGTATGCGTTGCAGGCCCAGGTAGACGAGGTACGCTGCGCCGAGCCACTTGACCACCGAGAAGGCGGTCGCCGAGGAGACCAGGATGGCCGAGAGCCCGACGGCGGCGAAGAGGACGTGGACGAGGCCGCCCACGCCGATCCCGAGGACGGAGACCAGACCAGCCGGGCGCCCCCCCTCCACGCTGCGGGCGACGATGTAGAGGACCGCGGGCCCGGGCACGATCGTGAGCGCCAGCGAGGCGGCGACAAAGAGGGCGAAGGTAGGGGCGTCCAGCATCGGCGGCTCCTACGTGGTCTCGGGCTCCCGGCGCGGCTGCGGGGCGAGCCCGGGGATCGTGCTCAGGAGCAGATACGCAATGCCCGCGACGAAGAACGTGAAGAACAAGCCGTAGTTGTAGAGTCCCTCGATAAACGTCGGGTTCTCGAAGACGCCGGCGAAGCCGGGGGTGGTGGCGGCCTTCAAGAAGCCCGGCAGCACGGGGACGACCCCGATCAGGACAGCGGCTATCGCGCGCCAGTTCCAGCCGCCCGAGTAGGCGTAGCGGCCCTCGTGCTTGTAGAGGTCGGCCAGGTCCAGTTCGCGGCGCCTCACGATCCAGTAGTCCACGATCATGACGGCCCCGATGGCGCCGAGGAGGCTGCCGTAGCCCACCAGCCAGGTGAAGACGTACGCCCCGGCGGTCTCCAGGAGTATCCAGGGAAAGGAGAGTACGCCGATGATGGCGGTGATCATACCGCCCGTGCGGAACGAGATGTACTTCGGCGCCAGGTTCGAGAAGTCGAACGAGGGCGAGACCACGTTCGCCGCCATGTTCGTGGAGATCTGGGCTATCGCGATAATGAGCATGGCGAGGATAAGCAGCCCAGGGATGCTGCCGGTAAGCTGCGTGACGAGCTGGACGGGGTCCCAGATCGCCTCCCCGAAGACAACGATGGTCGCCGCGGTGACCGCGATCCCGATAAAGCTGAAGGCGGTCATGGTGAGGGGTAGCCCTATGGCCTGCCCGACGATCTGCGAGCGCTGGCTCTGCGCGTAGCGGGTGAAGTCCGGGATGTTCAAAGAGAGCGTAATCCAGTAGCCGACGTTCGCCGCGAGCGAAGGCCAGAAGATCGCCCAGAACGGCGCCTGCCCCTGCTGCAACTCAGCCGAGGTCGCGAAGACGTTGCCGACGCCGCCGCCCGCAACAAAGCCCCAGATAAGGAGCGCTATGCTGCCGCCGATCAGGAGCGGCGCGGAGAGCGACTCGAAGACCTTGACCCCCTCTACGCCGAACCAGATGATCACTACCTGTATCGCCCAGAACACGAAGAAGGCTATGAAGGTGTGCCCGGGGACGTTGCCCCAGCCGCCCCAGGCGGCGGTAACGAGGGCGTCGAGGGCTGCCCCGCCGAGCCAGGTCTGGATGCCGAACCAGCCGCAGGCTACGAGGGCGCGGGCTATGGCCGCGAAGTTGGCGCCCCTCACCCCGAACGAAGCGCGCACGAAGACCGGGAACGGAACGCCGTACTTGGTGCCTGCGTGGGCGTTCAGGAGCATCGGGATCAGGACGAGGAAGTTGCCCAGGGAGATGGTCAGGAGCGCCTGCCACCAGTTCATCCCGGCGGCCATGAGGCCGGAAGCCAGGAGGTAGGTCGTTATGACGATGGACATCCCGATCCAGAGGGCCGCGATGTTGTACGTCGTCCAGGTCCGCTCTTCCGGACCTGTCGGCGCGAGGTCCTCATTGTACAGGCTGGACGCGCTTACCTCGGCCTTTATCCGCGCCAGCTCCGCAGGGTCCTGTACCCCTAGCTCCCGATAGTGTTCCCGATCCAAGGCCTCCCCTTTCTCTCTACCTACTCGCCACCCAATCTACCGTCTTCACCGCGAGCCGGTGCAACGCCTGCACCGACATCTCGAGGTCCTCCTCCGGCGTGTCCTCATCTTTGGTGTGGCTGAGGCCCCGCAGGCTCTTGACGAAGAGCATCACCGTGGGCATGAGCGGGGCCATAGAGGCGGCGTCGTGCAGCGGGCCGCTGGGGAGCCGATGGGACTTCCCGGCTACCTCGTTCACGGCCTCCTCGGCGAGCCCGATGAGGTCGTCGTCGAAGAGGATGGGCTCTATGCGCCACAGCCTCTCCCACTCGACCGAGACGCCCTCTTCCTGCGCGATCCTCTCTGTGGCCCCCTGCGCCATGTCGAGCATGTTGGCGAGCACGGTTGCGTCGAGCGCCCGCTGGTCGAGGGACATCTCGCACCAGCCGTTGAACGCCGTGACTATCGCGGGAGAGACGTGGACGAAGCCGGTAGTCGCGCGCACGTCGTCGCGCCGCGCGGCGTCGTCGCGGAACTCGATGGCTGATCGCGCCGCCGCGATAAAGGCGTCCCTCCTCACATCCATCGGCGTAGAGCCCGAGTGGGCGTGCTGGCCGGTGAAGCGGACGGCGTGGCGCTCGACTCCGAAGGTCCCTAGCACCACCCCGAGCGGGTAGTCCATGCGCTCGAGGACGGGGCCCTGCTCGATGTGCAGCTCGAGGTAAGCAGCTGCGTTCTCGAGCTGTCTGTTCGACTCGTTCATCCGGTCGAGCTCCACGCCGTGCTCCCTGAGAGCGTCGGGCAACGCGACGCCGTCCCTGTCTCTCAGGTCGCGCACCTCGTCCGGGTGGAGGACGTTTGCTGTGGCGCTGGATCCCAGGAGGCTCCGCCCGAACCTCGCGCCCTCCTCGTCGGCCCAGTCCACGAGGCGAAGGGTGACGGGGCGCTGCTGCGGGGCGAGGACCCGGAGTACCTCGAGGGCGGCGATGGTGTTGAGGGCGCCGTCGAGCCAGCCACCCTGGGGGACGGAGTCTATGTGCCCGCCGAGGAGGACGGCTCTCTCCGAGTCGCCGGGGGCGGTGGCCCACAGGTTCCCAGCCTCGTCGCGCTCGACCTCGACGCCGTCTATCTCCTCGAGCTTGCCCTCGAGCCAGTCGCGCGCCTTGACCCACTCGTCGGTCCAGGCCACCCTGCGTGCGCCGTCCGGACCGCCTGTCAGCTCGGCGAGCTCCTTGAGCTCGTCTACGGCGCGGCGAGCGTCCACGTCGTGGGTCTGCATCAGCCTACCCTCTCCCTCGCCCCGATCTCGGCTAGCGCCTCCTCGAAGACGTCGGCGGCCTCCCCCGCCGCCTCGCGGGTTACGGTGAGCGGAGGCGAGATGCGGATCGCGTTCGCGTTTATGCCACCCTTGCCCACCAGGACGCCTCGCTCCCGGCACGCCTGGAGGAAGCGCACGGCGGCGGACGGGTTCGGCTCGCCTTCGGGGCCGACCATCTCCAGGGCGAGCATCAGGCCGCGCCCGCGCACCTCGCCGACGCCCGCGTTGTCCTGCGCCATCTTCACGAGGCGGTCCTTGAGGTAGCCGCCTACCTCGTCGGCGTTCTTCTGGAGGTCGTTCTCAAGGATGTACTCGAGGTTCGCAAGCGCGCCGGCGGCGCTTATGTGGTTGCCGCCGAAGGTCGAGATGTGGAGCTTGGGGGAGACCGAGTCTATGACCTCGGCCCGCCCCATCACGGCGCCGATGGCGAGGCCGTTGCCGAGGCCCTTGGCCATCGTGAGCAGGTCCGGCTCCACCCCCGACTCCTGTATGCCCCAGAAGTGGGAGCC
>DATACV010000283.1:0-2026 GCA_036258875.1 Rubrobacteraceae bacterium | reverse complement strand
GGGCGGACCGGATAGTAGAATAGGGTACCGGAAGACCTCCGGATCTGGGAAAGGAGCCGGCATGCAAGTCTTCGAGAAGCTCGCGGAGTACCGCTACGAGCAGCTCGTCTTCTGCCACGACAGGGCCACGGGGTTGCGGGCCATCATCGCGATCCACGACACCACCCTCGGTCCGGCTCTGGGTGGGTGCCGGATGTACCCCTACGCCTCGGAGGACGAGGCAGTCGTGGACGTACTACGGCTGGCGCGCGGGATGACCTACAAGGCCGCCGCGAGCGGCCTCCACCTTGGGGGCGGGAAGTCCGTCATCATCGGCGACCCGGAGCGTGACAAGTCCGAGGAGCTCTTCCGCTCCTTCGGCCGCTACCTGGAGACTCTGGGTGGCCGCTACATCGTCGCCGAGGACGTGGGCACCTCGACTGAGGACATGGAGAACATCCGCATCGAGACCTCCCACGTCGTCGGCGTGGACGTGACCCACGGCGGCTCCGGCGACCCCTCGCCCTTCACCGCGCTCGGCGTCCTGCAAGGCATGAAGGCCTGCGCCGTAGAGGTCTTCGGCTCGCCCGTCCTGGAAGGCCGGACCGTCGCGGTACAGGGTCTTGGGCACGTAGGCTGGCATCTGTGCGAGATGCTCCACAAGGAGGGGGCGGGCCTCTTCGTGACCGACCTCCGCGAGGAGGTCGTCGAGAAGGCGCGGCGGGAGTTCGGGGCGAAGCCGGTGGAGACCGACGAGATACTCTCCATACCCTGCGACGTGTTCGCCCCCTGCGCCCTGGGCGCCGTCGTGAACGACGAGACGCTGCCGGACTTCCGGTGCTCCATAATCGCCGGCAGCGCGAACAACATACTCCTGGAGCCCCGCCACGGCGAGGGCCTCGCCGGGCGCGGCATCCTCTACGCCCCCGACTACGTCATAAACGCCGGCGGCCTCATAAACGTCGCCGACGAGCTCGAAGGCTACAACGAGACGCGCGCCACCAAGCGCGTGATGCGCATCTACGACTCCATGCAGAGCATCATCGCCATCGCCAAGCGCGACGGCGTCCCCACCCACGTCGCCGCCGATACCCTGGCCCTCGAGCGCATAGACGCCATAAGCTCCATAGAGCGCCTCCACACCGGCCACCCCTACGGCACCGAGCGCCGCCGCAGGGAGACGCTCTGAAGCACGCTACGCCCGGCGTAGCCAGCCGAAGCGAGCTGAACGCGAGGGCCTTGCTAGCGCAAGGCCCGATGCGTGCTGACAAGCGGAAGCCGAAGGCTGGAGCGTGCTAAATCTGCCACGCCACGACCATCCAGACGATGACCAGGGCGAGGGTGAGCCAGTCCGAGGCTTTCGCGCTCATCTGGCGGAACTTGGTGCGGTAACGGCCGCCGCGGTAGCAGCGGGTGTGCATGGCTACGGAGAGCAGGTCCGCGCGGTGAAAGCCGCCGATGAAGATCGGGACCAGCAGGCGTCCGAGGCGGCGGGCCCGGGTGATGGCGCCGCCCTCGTCGAACGGGACGCCGCGGGCCGTCTGGGCGCGGGCGAGACGCTCGACCTCTTCGATGAAGATCGGGACGAACTTTATCGCGATGACGAAGACGAGCACGAGCTCGTTTACCGGAACCCTGAGCCTCTGCAGCGGGCCGAAGATGAGCTCGAGGCCGTTGGTCAGGTCCACGAGGGAGGTCGTGAGCATCAGCATGGTGGTGATGTAGTAGAGGAAGATCACGCGCAGCCCGAGTATCCCCGCCGACCGGAGCCCCTCGGTCGAGATCGAGAGCACCCCCCAGCGCCACAGGTAGTCGTGCGCGTCCCCCTGGTAGAAGAGGACCTGGAAGAACAGGATGAAGATCAGGAAGCCGATAAAGAGCGCGGACCCTCGCAGGACGTAAGAGAGGGGCACGCGCGAGACGGCCTGGATCAGGACCATCAATACCAGCACCACCGCGAAGCCGAGGAAGCTGTCTATAAGGAACGAGGCGACGAGCATCGCGAAGACCGCAGCGAGCTTGATCCTGGAGTCCATGCGGTGGATGA
>DATACV010000282.1:0-3736 GCA_036258875.1 Rubrobacteraceae bacterium | reverse complement strand
AGCAGCTAGTCCATGCGTTGCTCGAGGCGCGTGATCTGCTCCCGCAGCTCCTCTATCTCGTGTTCGAGGTATTTCTCGCGCCCGCGCACGCGGGTGTAGCCGCTCTCGAGGGCGTCGCCCAGGCCGTCCACGACCTGCACCACGGTCCGGCCCAGGTAGCGGATCGATACGTCCAGGCCGCCGAGCGCCGACTGGCCGACCGAGCGGGCTGTCGGGGTGGCGACGAAGGTCCCGACGGCGAAGCCGCCCGCCGCGCCCACGGCGGCCCCGATAAAGAACTTCGTCGTACCCTGTCCCACTCGAAAACTCCCTCCCGCCTTACAGAGCTTCGACGCGGCCAGTTTAGCACAGGGTCCCGTCCCCAAAGCCCGCGGCACCCCCGCAAGAAGGGCGCTTCTCGCGGGGCGGTGGCACCGGCGGGTTATACTGGGCGGCGTATGTGGGAGCAAGGAAAGAGGGAGCGGCTCAGGGGCCTGCCGGCCGTGGACGCGGTGCTGCGCGGCGGGGCAGGCGAGGCGCTCGTCGGGCGGTACGGGAGGGCTGCGACGGCGGCCGCCGTCAGGGAGATCCTGGATCACGCGCGGCGCGAGATCTGGGCCGGCGAGGAGCCCGAGACCTCGGAGGAGGCCGTCGTCGCCGCGGCGGAGAGGCTCCTCTGCGGCAGGGGCCTCCGCCGCGTGGTGAACGCCACGGGGGTAGTACTCCACACCAACCTCGGCCGCTCGGTCCTCTCGGAGGAGGCGGTCGGGGCGGCCGTCGAGGCGGCCAGAGGTTACTCGAACCTGGAGTACGACCTCGCCTCCGGCGATCGCGGCTCTCGCTACGACCACGCGGTGCCCCTGCTAAAGGAGCTGACCGGCGCCGAGGACGCCCTCGTCGTCAACAACTGCGCTGGGGCGACCCTCCTCGCGCTCTCGGCGTTGGTGGCGGGCGCGCCAGGGACCGCCGAGGTCATCGTCTCGCGCGGCCAGCTCATCGAGATCGGGGGCGGTTTCCGCATCCCGGAGGTGCTCGCGCTCTCGGGCGCGAGGCTGCGCGAGGTAGGCACCACGAACCGCACCCGCATCTCGGACTACGAGGCGGCCGTGGGCGAGAGCACGGTAGCCATCCTCTGGGTCCACCCGAGCAACTTCGAGATCGGGGGGTTCACGGAGTCCGTGACCCTCGCGGAGCTCGCCGCCCTCGAGCTGCCCGTCGTCGCCGACGTCGGCAGCGGGGCGCTCGTGCCCTTCGGCGACGAGCCGCGACCCCGGCACGCCGTCCGCGACGGGGCCGACCTGGTCGTCTTCTCTGGGGACAAGTTGCTGGGCGGCCCCCAGGCCGGCGTCGCCGTGGGATCCTCGCGCCTCGTCTCCGCGATGCGCCGCCACCCCCTGATCCGCGCCCTCCGCGCCGACAAGCTGTGCCTGGCGGCCCTCGAGGCGACGCTCGCCGCCTACCTGGAGGGCTCGGCCCGAGAGGACGTCCCTACCCTCCGGATGCTCCACGCTCCTCTCGCTGAGGTCGAGGAGAGGGCCCGCAGGCTGGCCGGGGACCTGGCGAGGGAGGTGCCGGGGCTGGAGGTCGACGCGGCGCCGTCGGTGGCCCGCAGCGGCGGCGGCACCCTGCCGGCGCTCGAGGTGCCGTCTTTCGCCGTCCGTCTGGGCGAGGCCGGGACGGACGTGGAGTCTCTGGCGAGGAGGCTGAGGGGCGCGGACCCCCCGGTTGTCGGACGGGTCCACGAGGGACGGCTGTGGCTCGATGCGAGGACGCTCCTGCCGGGGGACGAGGAGGACGTCGTAAGGGCCGTGAGGGAAGCTCGTGGGTGAGGAGCCGGACCGGCCCATAGCGCTCACCATCGGGACTGCCGGGCACGTGGACCACGGCAAGACCACCCTCGTGCGATACATGACCGGCACGGACACCGACAGGCTCGAAGAGGAGCACCGGCGCGGAATCTCCATAGTGCCTGGCTACGCGGAGCTCGAGCTTCCGAGCGGCCGACGGGCGAGCCTCGTGGACGTGCCAGGCCACGAGCGCTTCGTCAAGAACATGGTCTCAGGGGCCACGGGGGTTGATGCCTTCCTGCTCGTGGTCGCCGCCGACGACGGGGTGATGCCCCAGACCAGGGAGCACCTCGACGTCTTGCGCGTGCTTGGCGTCGAGAAGGGGGTGGTGGCCCTCACCAAGATCGACGCCGTGGACGAGGAGACGGCCGAGCTGGCCGCGCTCGACGTGGAGGAGCTCCTGGAATCGGTGGGCATAACGGCCCCCGTCGTACCCGTGAGCGGCCTTACCGGCGAGGGCGTGGAGGGGCTGCTGGGGGTGCTCGATGAGCTGGCCGCGGACCCTCCGGACGGAAGGTCCGGCGGCCTGGCCAGGCTCCCGGTGGACCGGGCATTCGTCTTGAAGGGGATCGGGGTAGTGGCGACGGGGACGCTGTGGAGCGGGGAGATCCGGCCCGGCGACGTCCTCCACACCGCCTCTGACCTGCGGCCCCGGGTGCGAGGCATCCAGAACCACGGACGCCCGGCTGCGGTCGCCTACCCCGGGGCGCGCACGGCGCTCGACCTCGCCGGCGTCGAAGCCTCCGAGATAGAGGCTGGCGACGTCCTGCTCTCGCGGCCCGTCGCCCCCACCAGGACCTTCGATGCCCGGCTCCGGCTCCTGGAGAGCGCGAAGCCGCTGGCCCACGGCACGCGGACGCGCCTGCACCACGGCACCCGCGCGACCAACGCCCGCATCCGGCTCTTCGGCAGCGAGGAGCTCGCCCCGGGGGGGAGCGCGTTTGCCCGCCTCAGGCTCGACGAGCCCCTGGTCGTGCTCCCCGGGGACCGCTTCGTGTTGCGCTCGCTCGGCCCCCAGGTAACAGTCGGCGGTGGCACGGTGCTGGACGCCGCCCCGGGTAGCCGCAGGCCCGAGCCGGGCTGGCTCGAGGCCCTGGAAGCCGGAGACGCGGCCACGACGGTCCCGCTCGTCCTCGCCCGCTCCCCCCGGCAGGGCGTGACGGACGCGGACCTCTCGCTCGCCGTCTCGGTAGCGCCCGAGGAGATAGCCGCCGCCATCGAGCGCGTCCCTGAGGTGACCAGGATCGGCGGCCTCTATGCCCTCGCGACGGAGGTGGAGGCCGCGAAGGAGCGGCTGCTGGAGGCGCTGAAGAAGCGCGCTGAGGAGCGGCCCGAGGATCCCACGCTCAGCGTGGCGGAGGCCAGGGTCGCGACCGGCCTCGCGGCGGGCCTCGCCGACGCCCTGCTCGGGGCGATGACGGGCGGCGGGGAGGTCCGGGTGACAGACGGCGGCGTCGGCCTGCCGGAGGCCGAGGAGGTACCCCCGGAGCTGTCGCGGGAGGCCGAGGGGCTGCTCGAGGGGCTGCGGCGCGCGGGGGCGGAGCCGCCCGCGCTGGAGCCCACCCCCGCCCTGCGGCTGCTGCTCAAGCGTGGCGACGCCGTGGGGCTCGGTGAGAGGCTATTCGCCTCGAGGGAGGCCGCGGACGCAGTACTCGACGAGATAAAGACCGCGTGCCGGGAGGAGGGGGAGATCTCGCTCGCAGGCCTGCGCGACCGGCTGGAGACCAGCCGCAAGTACGCCCAGGCCTGGCTCGAGTATTCGGACGAAGTGGGGGTCACCCGCCGCACGGGCGAGGTGAGGGTCCTGACCCGCCGCCACCGCCCTTAGCCTGTACTAGAATGAACGCAGAAGCCTCCGGAATGCGTGGGCCTGGTGGCCCGGCCGGTCTTCAAAACCGGTTTGCGGCCTT
>DATACV010000281.1:0-2250 GCA_036258875.1 Rubrobacteraceae bacterium | reverse complement strand
GAGGGGATCGGGCTGGACGCGCTCTTCGAGAGGACGGGCGCGGCGAACTCGCTCTCGCAGCTCGGCTACGAGGGCGGGCCCTCGCGCCTGCTCGGCCTCGTGCTCTTCTGGGGCATCATCCTCACGGGTGTCGCCAGCTCTTTGAGCGTCCTCGGCCTCTCCTCGCTCGAGACCACGATGGACCAGATAGTCAACCTGTCGGGACGCGCGCTCGTGGCGCTCGTCATCCTCATAGTCGGGGTGATGAGCGCGGGGTGGCTCGCCGAGCTCGTCGCCCGCGAGGCCGAAGGGGCGGGGCTCAGGGGGCCGAACGTCTTCCGGCGCGTCGTGTTCTCGGCGGTCGTCGCGGTCGCCGCGCTGCTCGCCGCCGAGCAGATCGGGCTCGAGACCTACGTCCTCATCCTGCTCGCCGTAGTCGTGCTCGGCACCATAGGGCTCGTCGCCGCCCTTGCCCTGGGCCAGGGGCTCGCCCTCCTCTCCGGCAACATAGCGGCGGGCCGCTACGTCCAGGACGGCACCCGGGTGGGGGACGTGATCTCCGTTGACGGCGTCGAGGGCACCGTCGAGGAGCTCGGCTACGCTTCGATCAGCGTCCGCTCCGAGGACGGCCACCTCTACCGCATCCCGAACCGCACGCTCCTGGAGAACGTCGTCCGAAAGCAGGATGGTTAGCACGCGGCCTCCCTGCGGTCGGCAGCTTTCAGCACGCTACGCCCGGCTTGCAGCCGGGCTCCGCTTGTCAGCACGCTTCGGCCAGGCAAAGCCTGGCCTCGCTCTCAGCGGTCAGCTTCTTGCCTCTGGGGCCTTGCTCCGGCGCGCTTTGCGCGAGCGCTCGGATGGCGTGAGGGGCCGCGGCCAAGATGACTTGCTGAAGGCTGAAAGCTGATTGCTGAAAGCTGAGCGCCCGTGGTTGGCTTCACGCCTCACCGTGAGACCGGATGTTACAAAAACAGCCGAGTAAGGAACAAAGCTCAAAGCGGAGGCCAAGCCGAAGCTTGCTGAAAGCTGAGAGCGAGGCCGCAGGCCGAAGCGTGCTGAAAGCGAAAGCCGAAGGCTTGAGCGTGCTGACAAGCTGGCGAAGCCAGCGTGCCGCGACGACCGTAGGGAGGAGCGCATGAAGAAGCGCAGGAACGCCGACCCGGCCCACGACGTCCTCGGGTACGAGCGGCTGCCGCTCGACCCCATCTTCAGGCCTGAGACCGTGGCGGTCGTCGGGGCGAGCGACAGGCCAGGCAGCGTGGGGCGCACGATCATGTGGAACCTGGTCAGCAACCCCTTCGGCGGGACGATCTACCCGGTCAACGCGCGGCGCCAGAACGTCCTGGGCATAAAGGCCTACCCCAGCGTCTCCGAGGTCCCCGAGAGCGTGGACCTCGCGGTGATCGCCGCCCCCGCCCCGACGGTGCCGGGGATCATCCGCGAGTGCGTGGAGTCGGGGGTGGGGGGCGCCATCATCATCTCGGCCGGCTTCAGGGAGACGGGCCCCGAGGGCGCCGAGCTCGAGCGGCAGGTACTCGAGGAGGCGCGGCGCGGGCGCATGCGGATCATCGGCCCCAACTGCCTCGGGGTGATGAACCCCATAACCGGCCTCAACGCCACGTTCGCCGGCGCGATGGCCCGGCCCGGCAACGTCGGCTTCCTTAGCCAGAGCGGGGCGCTCATGACCGCCATCCTGGACCGGAGCTTCATGGAGAACCTCGGGTTCTCCGCGTTCGTCAGCGTCGGCTCGATGATGGACGTGGGGTGGGGTGACCTGATCTACTACCTCGGCGACGACCGGCGGACCGAGAGCATCGTGATCTACATGGAGTCGGTGGGCGACGCCCGCTCGTTCCTCTCGGCGGCGCGCGAGGTAGCCCTCACCAAGCCCATAATCGTGATCAAGGCCGGCCGCACGACCGCCGCCTCGCAGTCCGCGGCCTCCCACACGGGCTCCCTGACCGGCTCGGACGAGGTGCTCGACGCCGCCTTCGGCCGCAGCGGGGTCCTGCGCGTGGACAACATCTCGGGCCTCTTCGACATGGCGGAGACCCTGGGCAAGCAGCCGCGCCCGAAGGGACCGCGCCTTACGATCCTGACGAACGCTGGTGGCCCCGGGGTGCTGGCTACCGACGCCCTCATAGCCGGCGGCGGCGAGCTGGCGGAGATCTCGGAGGGGACCATGGAGGAGCTGAACGCCTCCCTCCCCACCCCCTGGAGCCACGGCAACCCCATAGACGTCCTGGGCGACGCCGACCCCGAGCGCTACGC
>DATACV010000280.1:0-25640 GCA_036258875.1 Rubrobacteraceae bacterium | reverse complement strand
CGGAGGCTTCACGTATCAGAAAATTACCTGAAACCTGATGCCTGGCAGCTAGCTCCCTTCGTAGCGGGAGGTCCAGTCGCGCGCCCATCCTTCGTAGCAGCCGTCCAGTATCTCTTTGCGCGCCCTTCTGCACAGGTCCACAGTGAACCTGACGTTGTGGAGGGTGATGAGCCTGTGGCCGAGCAGCTCGTCCTCCCGCACGAGGTGCGACAGGTAAGCCCGGCTGTACCCGCTGCACGTCTCGCACGGGCACTCAGGGTCGAGGGGACCGAGGTCCCTCCTGTAGCCGGCGTTTCTGAGGTTGATGCGGCCCGCGGCGGTCAGCGCGGCCCCGTGGCGGGCGAGGCGGGTCGGGAGGACGCAATCGAACATGTCCACCCCGAGCCCGATGACCTCGAGTATCCCGACGGGGTCCCCGATGCCCATGAAGTACCGCGGCCTGTCGGCGGGGAGCATGGGGGTAGTGAGGGATAGCGTCTGGAGCATCTCCTCCCGCGATTCCCCCACCGAAAGCCCACCGACGGCGTAGCCGGGGAACCCCACCTCGACCGTGCGCTCGAGGCTCTCCCGGCGCAGGTCGGGGTAGAGGCCGCCCTGCACGATACCGAAGAGCGCCTGGTCCCCCTTCCCGTGCGCCTCTTTGCAGCGCTCGGCCCACCGGGCCGTCCGCCTGAGAGACTCCGCATGGTACTCGCGGCTCGCGTTCGCGGGCGGACACTCGTCGAGGACCATCGCGATGTCCGCCCCGAGGTCCTCCTGCGCCCTCGTGACCAGTTCCGGCGTGAAGGTGTGGAGCGAGCCGTCGTAGACGGAGGCGAACTCGACGCCCCTCTCCGAGATTCGGCGCGTCTTGGCCAGCGAGAAGACCTGGTAGCCGCCAGAGTCGGTGAGCATCGGCCCGTCCCATCCTGTGAACGCGTGCAACCCTCCTGCCTCCCGCACCAGGTCAGCGCCGGGTCGCAGGTACAGGTGGTACGTGTTCCCGAGCACGATCCCGGCCCCCGCCGTGCGCAAGTCCCCCGGCGTCAGCCCCTTGACGGTCCCCTTCGTGCCCACTGGCATGAACGCCGGCGTCTCGACAGCGCCGTGCGGCGTGCGCAGGAGCCCGGCGCGCGCCTCGCCGTCGCGCGCCACGACCTCGATGGAGACGGGCGCCCCTATCGCCCTCTCCCGCCGTTCAGGATCAGCATCGCGTCGCCGAACGAGTAGAAACGGTAACGCTCCTCTACAGCGACCCGGTACGCCTCCCGCAAGAGCTCCTTACCGCCGAAGCTCATCACCATCGCCAGGAGCGTCGAGCGCGGGAGGTGGAAGTTCGTCAGTAGCGCGTCCACCAGCAACCACTCGTAGCCCGGGCGGACGAAGAGCCTGGATTCACCCTCCCGCTCGCTGCTTGCGGCCCACGACTCGAGGGTGCGCGCCACCGTCGTCCCCGCCGCGATCACCCGCTCCGCCGCCCCGACCGCCCGCGCTGCCTCCTCCGGGACCACGTAGCATTCGGCGTGCATCCGGTGGTCTTCGAGTCTCTCCACGCGGATCGGGGCGAAGGTCCCCGAGCCGACGTGCAGCGTTACGCGCGCGATCTCCGCCCCGGACAGTTCGACCCCCCTCAAGACCTCCCCGGTAAAGTGGAACCCGGCCGTGGGCGCGGCGGCCGAGCCGGGGTTGCGCGCGTATACCGTCTGGTACGCCCCCTCCGCCTCCGCCGTCGCCTCGATGTACGGCGGGAGCGGCATCCGCCCGCTCCGCTCCATCGTCCCTCGCAGGTTCTCGCCCCTGACCGTCCAGTGCCCGTCCCCCAGGTTCTCCACCAGCTCCAGCTCTTCTCCGCCCACGCCGAGCATCATCCCCGGCCTGAGGCGTTTGCTCGGACGGGCGAGGACCTCCCAGGGACCATCCAGGTCCCGCAGAAAGAGCAGCTCGACCTCGCCGCCGCCCGGTCTGCGGGCCCGGACGCGAGCCGGCAAGACCTTCGTCTCGTTCAGGACGAGGGCGTCGCCGGGGCGCAGAAACCGCGGCAGGTCGCGGAAGACGTGGTGGGCTATCGTGCCGGCCTTCGCGTCGACCACCATGAGGCGCGAGGAGTCGCGCGGATCGGCGGGTCGCTGCGCGATCAGGGCTTCCGGAAGCTCGTAGTCGAGCTCTGAGGTCAGCACGGGCTAGCGCCGGAAGAAGAGGCTCAGGAGGACCGTGCCTACTATCGAGAGCAGGATCATGAGCCCTATCGGGAAGTACACCGTGACGTTCCCCCGCCTGAAGACGAGATCGCCGGGTAGCCGGTCCAGCCCGAGGCGGCCGAGCAGGAGGAAGAGCGCGCCGAGCGCCAGCAACACGACTGCGCCACCGATAAAGATCTTGCCTATGCCTTCCAGGCTCACGACGATATTGTATGGGCGGGTCCTGTGATGTCCAAAATATCCTGAACCGTTCTTCTCGACAGCCACGCGACACCCCGATCACAGAGCGGTGCACCCACCATTCATCGCCATCTGCTCTCACAGAGATGACCACACCAGGTGCACAACGAGGAGCGGCGTTTGCGCTGCCCCTTTTTCGGGCCAGGACTAATCGTAGTGCTCGAAGCGCGGCCACGCCTCCTCGAAGGGCATCTTCGGGTCCCGGCAGACGTAGACGGGCAGGTCGTCCTCGTCTGGCATGCAGTAGCGGCACCTGACCGTCTCGGCCCGCTCGACCTCGCCGAAGACCTGGCGCAAGGTCTCGGCGGGGACGCCGACGCTTATGACTACCTCGCCGGTACAGTCTCCGGGTCCCCAGATGGAGTAGCTGTTGTGGCCGCTTATCGCCTCTGGCAGCCCGTATTTCGGGCCGAAGAAGTCTACGGCCCCCGCCTCCCCGTAGTTGCCGGTGAGGATGCACGCCCTTTCTCTCTCCTGCGCGGGCAAACTTTCGTACACCCGGTCAACGGTCTTGACCATGTTCTCCCAGCCGAAGCGGTCGGCGAAGTTCTGGGGGAGCTGGCCGACCTCCCGGGTCTCGACCTCGACGCCGGCGTCCCCGCCGGCTGCGCCGGTGATATTCGCCAGCGTCTGCACGGGGAGGACCGGCAGAACCGTGATCGGGGCGACTACGATCCCTGAGATGACCAGCACCGCGACGTAGGCTGGCTTAGGCCAGCGCCAGCCGCGCCGCGCGAGGAAGCGTTCGAAGACGACCGCGCCGGCCGCGAAGAGCATAGGGTAGGCCGGGGCGAGGAAGTAGAAGCGGGCGTTCTGCACCATGAACAGGGCAAGGAGGATGACGAAGATCCAGCCGAGCGCCCTGTACGGCCCGCCCTCCCTCGAGAACAGGTAGAAGTAGAGACCCGCGAGCCAGAGCGGCAGCGTCGGCGGCTGCATCGTCACTATCTGCTCGAGGAGGAACTCGAGCGGGGAGGCTTCGTCTATCTTCTCCCCGTAGTTGGCCCAGAACTCGACGGTTGGCCAGCCGTGCGAGACCTGCCAGAGGATATAAGGGAGCAGGAAGAGAAGGGAGACCCCTCCCCCGAGCCACGGCCACGGCGTTAGCAGGTGCCTCCGGGAGCGCGTGAGCAAGAGGGCGACGAAGACGGCGAGGCCGAGGTAGAGCATGGTGAGCTTGGTCAGGAGGCCGAGGCCGGCGACGAGGCCGAACACTAGCCAGAGACGCGGCTGGTCCCGCTTGAAAATCAGGACCAGTATGTAGGTCCCGAGCACCCAGAAGAGCTGGTCGAAGGCGTCCATCGAGAGCCAGGTCCCGAAGACGAGGATGGTCGGCGGTATGAGGGTCGCGAGGGCGGCGAGGCCCTGCGCGAACCGGCCGCCGCCGAGCTCCCGGGCGATGAGCCCGGCCAGCACGACCACGACGGCGCCTGCCAGCGCGGGGAAGACGTGAAGCGCGAGGAGCGAGTCGCCGAAGAGTGCGCGCGTGAGGGCGGCGACGAACGCCACGAGGGGCGGGAAGTCCACGTAGCCGAGGTCCAGGCGCTCCCCCGCGGCGACGTAGTAGAGCTCGTCGCGGAAGTAGCCGTAGTTGTCCGCGGTGAAAAGGTGGAGCAGGAGCTTGAAGAGACCGAGGTAGAGCAGGACCGCGGTTGCCCCGATAGGAGCCCACGGGCGATCCTGCCGTTCGCTCTCCGACTCGCTCATGTACGAATTATGCGCGGCGCGGAGGCCCGCAACTACTACGGGTCTCGCAAGAGATGGTCCCTAGCGATCCAGCTCCGCGAGAAGGCCCTCCACGTCTAGCGGCCGGGTCACCATCGCGAGCTCGCCCTCGTCGTCGCGCGGCCACTGTTCCTCGGGACGGTCCCTGTAGAGCTCGACCCCGTTGCCGTCGGGGTCGCGCAGATACAGGGCCTCGGAGACGCCGTGATCCGAGGCGCCGTCGAGAGGATACCCGGAGTCGAGGAGCCAGCGGAGGGCCCGCGCGAGGTCGCGGCGCTCGGGGTAGAGGATGGCGAGGTGGAAGAGCCCCGCCGCGTTGCGTGGCGCCGGAGAGGCGTTCTTGCTCATCCAGGTGTTCAGCCCGATGTGGTGGTGGTAGCCACCGGCGGAGAGGAACACCGCCTCGTCGCCGTACCACTGCGTGACCTCGAACCCGAGGATATCCCTGTAGAACCACAGCGCCCGCTCGATGTTCGCCACCTTCAGGTGGACGTGCCCGATGCGGGTGTTCGGGTTTACCACGTGCTGTGCGTGCTTCTCGGTCTCCATGCCCTCAACCTCTCGTCTCACCCTTACTGCGCCGTTGATTCTACCGCCGACGCCCGCGCACGTTGACGAGCGCCACGCCCGCTAGCGTCAAGACGCCGCCGACGACGGAGAGCAAGGTCGGGACCTCGCCGAGCCACAGCCACGCGATGACGTACGCCATCACCGGGATGACGTAGAGGAAACTCGCCGCCCGCGAGGCGGGCATGCGCGAGAAGGCGTAGGCGTAGGTGACGTACCCCACCGCCGTCGGGAAGACGCCGAGGTAGACCAGCGTGAGCGTCGTCGGGACGCTCGCCTCGCCGGCCTGCGCGAGGAGCCCCGGGAGAAAGACGAGGGAGAAGACGGTGCCGGCCCAGATCGCGTAGGTGGTGAACGCCAGGGCCCCGTACTTCCGCAAAAATGGCTTCTGGAGCACGAAGTACACGCTTACGCACAGGGCGGCGAGCAGGATAGAGACCGCCCCGCCGTCGAAAGAGAACCCGCGGCCTTCGTCGAGCGAGATCACGGCCGCCCCGACGAAGCTCAGGCCCATGCCGGCCCACCCGAGCGCCCTGAGACTCTCCCCGAGGAATAGGACCGCCAGCAGCGCGGTGATCACGGGTGCTGTAGCGATGAGCACGCCCGCCGGGCCGGAGGCAACCGTCAACTCGCCGTAGTTGAGCGCCGCGTGGTAGAAGGCGAAGGCGAGAAACCCCAGCCCCGCGATGGCCGGGAGGTCCCGGAGATCCGGCATCCGCATCCGCGTAAGGGCGGCGTACACAGCCAGCACCACTGACGCCGCGCCCAGGCGGAAGAGCGCGACCTGTCCCGGCCCGTATTCCTCCAGCCCCACCCGGATGCTCGCGTACGACGACGCCCAGAAGACGACCGTGACCACGAGCGCCGCTACCACCCTCGTGTCGAACCCTGAGCCTTTCACCCGGCTATTCTAATGCGGCTTGCGGAATGTACGAGCTTCGAGAGAAGAGGTTTCTAGGCTCTTAGGTTCTTAGGGGTGCTTGGCGGAACGATTCCCCTACCCCCTAGAAGCCTTAGTACCTCAAAGCCTTAGAACCCAAAATGTTCGCCCCGCGATAGGTGCGCCCAGCTCGCAAACTTCTCTAGACAACTGCTGGCGAGTCATCGCGCCGCTCTCTATACTCAGGCGGCGTTGCAGCGAACCTTCTAGGACGGAGACAAGCCATGCAGACCGACACCCGACACAAGAGCCGGGCCATACTCGAGGGGCGCGACAGGGCGGGGGCCCGGGCCATGCTCAAGGCCATCGGCTTCGGCGACGACGACCTCGCCAAGCCCATAGTCGGGGTCGCGCACACCTGGATCGAGACGATGCCCTGCAACTTCAACCAGCGGCGCCTCGCCGAGCGCGTCAAGGAGGGCGTCAGGGAGGCCGGCGGGACCCCGATGGAGCTCAACACCGTCTCCATCTCCGACGGCGTCACGATGGGGACCGAGGGGATGAAGACCTCCCTCATAAGCCGAGAGGTGATCGCCGACTCCATCGAGCTCGTCGGGCGCGGCCACATGTTCGACGCTCTCGTAGTTATCGTCGGGTGCGACAAGACGATCCCCGCGGGCGCGATGGCGCTCCTGCGCCTGAACGTCCCCGGCGTCGTCGTCTACGGCGGCTCCATAGCCCCGGGCCGCTTCCACAACCGCGACGTCACCATCCAGGACGTCTACGAGGCCATAGGCGCCCGCGCGGTGGGCAAGATGAGCGAAGGGGACTTCAAGGAGATGGAGGACCATGCCTGCCCCGGCGCCGGCGCCTGCGGCGGCCAGTACACGGCGAACACGATGGCGCTCGCGCTCCAGTTCCTCGGCCTCTCCCCCATGGGATCGGCGGACCCGCCGGCCAACGACCCGCGCAAGGACGGCGTCGCAGCCGACGCCGGCCGGCTCGTCATGCAGCTCCTCGACCAGGGCCTGAAGCCGTTGGACGTAGTCACCCGCGCCTCCTTCGAGAACGCCATAGCCGCCGTCGCGGCGACCGGCGGCTCCACCAACGCCGTGCTTCACCTCCTCGCCCTCGCCCGTGAGGCCAACATCCCCCTCGACATCGACGACTTCGACAGGGTGAGCTCGCGGACCCCGATTATCGCGGACCTGAAGCCCGGGGGCCGCTACGTCGCCGTGGACATGGACCGCGCTGGCGGCGCGCCGCTGCTGGGGCGCCGGCTCGTGGAGGCGGGCCTCATAGACGGCGGCCAGCGGACCATGACGGGCAGGACCGTAGCGGAGGAGGTCGAGAACGCCGAGGAGGACGAGGGGCAGGACGTGATCTCGCCCGCCAACAGGCCGCTGCGCGACTCGGGAGGCCTCGTCATCCTGAAGGGCAACCTGGCCCCAGATGGCTGCGTCGTGAAGGTCGCGGGCTACACCCGGCTCGAGCACACGGGCCCGGCGCGCGTCTTCGACACTGAGGAAGAGGCGATGGAGGCCGTGCAGGCGGGCCGCATCGTCGAGGGCGACGTCGTCGTGATCCGCTACGAGGGCCCGCGCGGCGGGCCCGGGATGCGCGAGATGCTCGGGGTGACAGCCGCCCTCGTCGGGCAGGACCTCGGCGAGACCGTGGCCCTCCTGACCGACGGCCGCTTCTCCGGCGCGACCCGCGGCCTAATGGCGGGCCACGTCGCCCCAGAGGCGGCGCACGGCGGCCCCATTGCGGCGCTGCGCGACGGGGACACCGTCACCTTCGACGTCGAGAACAGGACCCTCTCGGTCGAGCTCCCCGCCGGGGAGCTGGAGGCCCGCTTGCGGGAATGGAGGGAGCCCGAGCCCCGCTACTCCACGGGGGTCATGGCGAAGTACGCGGCCCTCGTCTCCTCAGCCTCCGAGGGCGCAGTAACGGACCCCGGTCTCGCCCCGGGCGTCGACGAACGGCTCTAGCCCCCGTTCTTGCGGTAAAGGAGCGGGAGGCCGAACCAGAGGCCCGCGAACGAGGCGGCCATGACGGCGGTGACCGCGACGGCCCCTGCGAAGCCGAACATCAGGTCGGTGATCACGTAGACCACGCCGACCATCGCCGGCACCAGGAAGGCCAACCCCAGGATGGTCAGTACGTTGCCAGTCCTGATCCGGTGCTCCCTCGCGCCCTGGCGGAAGAGCAACCGGTGTTGAGCCGTCGGGGCTATCAGCAGCGCCGTCGCCGCGGCCGTGCACAGCAGGGTGGCGAAGAACACGTAGCGCTGCACATCGGTCAGCTCGGCGAAGCGCGCGGCGAAGGGGACCGTGAGCAGGAACGCGAAGAGCACCTGAACCCCGGGCAAAACGATCCGCAGCTCCTGCAAGAGCTCGACGACCTCCCGCGCCCCGCGGTCCTCATCGGTCTGTTCTTTTCCCTGTTCCACGTACCCCGTCATCTCCGCCGCTCCTAAGCCGATTTAACGTGGATTTAACTTTCCTTGCATCTTACCGCACATCTCACTGGAGGGCGCGTTCGCCCGGCACGCTCAGGAGGTTGCGGAGCTCGCGAGGCGTATCCGCGCCACCGCCTCGGGCTCTATGAACCCGTTTGCCGCGGCGTGTTCGGCCGCGGCGGCGGTGTCGGCGACGAGGGACATCTCTGTTCCGAGGGAGCGCGACACCCTGGCGATGGCATGCACCTCGGCGTCGCGCCTGGCGGTCGTGACGTCCCGGATATAGATGGCGGGTATGCGGCCCGGGTGCTCGCGTACGGTCTGGAGGTAGATCTCCGGGTCCTCCTCCCCCGAGTCGCCTATGAGGATGAAGGGTAGCTCCGGGTAGGTGCGCAGGAGGGTGCGGATGATCCCCAGCTTGTGGGTCCTGTGTTTGCCGAGCACGGAGGGGCTCCAGTCCTTCAAGAACAGCGGCCCCGCGGGTACGCCGTGCACGTTCAGGAAGTCTTCCAGCACATCGTAGATGTTCCACGGGCTGCTCGAGACGTAGAAGATGGGGTTGTGTGCCCTGCCTTCCGAGCCGCGCCGCAGGGCCTCGTAGAAGACGTTAACGCCCTCGAAGGGTAGGCGCGTGTGGGCGTTGTTGAGAAGGACGATCCAGGCCATCTTCAGGGCGTTCGTCGCGCTCGAGCGGACCACCGTGTCGTCGATGTCGCTTATGACGCCGAAGTCCGCGCCCGTGGGCACCAGGACCTGCCCGGTTGAGTGCACCCGACCACCACCTGGCGAAAGGGGGTGCAGCAGCTCGAGCTCTACCGGATGCCACCTCGTCGGGCCCTTGATCGGCTCCGGAAGCTTGAGGCTGACCTCGAAGAATCCCTCCTCGTCCGCGACCGTCTCCAGCCGCTCGTCCCCGAAGACGGCCCGAACCCGCGCGCGCGAGACCTCGTCGCTCGCGAACCGGCGGGCCATGTTGCGCAGGTTGTCCCAGGGCGTGTCGTGCTGGCCCGAGCGCGTGATACCCCGCTCCTCCAGCACGCGGCCCTTCAGGAAGAGCTCGCGCGCTGTGCCGTGGCCACGGTATGGCAGGATCTCGAACGGGTCAAGCAACCCGAACCGTCGTTTCGCCGTGAACCGGAGCCGGTCGAAGCGCTGCTCGACGGCGTTCGCCGCGGCCAACAGAGTTCGTCTGCGGCCCCTCAACGCGGCCTCAGGACCGCACAGGTGCAGGACCGGATAGGAGGCGCGTCCACACCGGCTAGCCCGGGAGGAACTTCACGCGCCTCTGTGCGATCTCCCGGACCCTCACCTGCTCGATGCTCGACCAGGGCAGGAACGAGTAGCCGTCGGAGTCCGGCTCGCGTATCTCCAGCAGCAGACCCGCCTCCTCCCGGTCGCAGACAACACCGGTGATCTCACGCCCGCTCCAGGTGGCGACGGAGACGCCCGTGCCCTTTTTCAGGGCGTCGGAGACCTTCGGGGCCTGGGCAAGCCACTCCTGAGAGACCACGTCAGATCTCCTCTCACCGTTCTGATCGACCATCACGTCCCCTATTTACCATAGTGGAGGCGGGATCACACTACCGCACCTCCACACCCCACGCTTTCAGCATGCCGGCTCAAACGTCCCTTCAGAGGGATGATACGCGCGAGACCGCCCCTCGGGATCATCGGTCCGGCCGTGCGAGCGCTACGACGCCTGGTCAACCGGATCAAGATACCGCTGTTACGTGACAGGCTCGAGCAGTAGAGTAAGACTGGTCGTCGCAAGAGGGCGGGCGCCCGTTCCCCGCCCCCGCGATTCGGTGGTTTACTGCGGGAAAGCCACGCCGAGGTGGCCGTAGGCGCGCCGCGTCGCGATCCTCCCGCGGCTGGTGCGTTGGATCAGGCCGCTCTGCAACAGGTACGGCTCGTAGACGTCCTCGACGGTGTCCCGCGCCTCGCCGAGAGCCACGGACAGGGTGCTCACCCCGACCGGCCCGCCGTCGAACTTGTCGATTATGAGCCCGAGGTAGTCGCGGTCCGTGCGGTCGAGGCCAAGGTCGTCCACGCCCTGCATCTCGAGCGCGGCGTTCGCCGTCTCTTCGTCTATCTTGCCGTCGCCTACGACCTCGGCGTAGTCGCGCACTCGCTTGAGGAGCCGGTTGGCGACACGCGGTGTCCCACGGCTACGCCTCGCGAGCTGCTCCGCGCCGGACTCAGTGATCGGGATGCCGAGGATCTTGGCGTTGCGGACCACGATCGTCTTCAGCTCCTCAGGCCTGTAGTAGTCAAGCCGGGCCGAGAACCCGAAGCGGTCGAGGAGCGGCTTGGTCATGAGCCCGGTGCGCGTGGTGGCGCCCACCAGGGTGAACTTCGGCAGGTCCATCCGGATCGTGCGCGCCGAGGGACCCTGGCCGAGGACGATGTCCATCGCGTAGTCCTCCATCGCCGGGTAGAGGACCTCCTCGATCTGGCGGTTCAGACGGTGGATCTCGTCTATGAACAGAAAGTCGCCCTCCTCGAGGGAGGTGAGGATAGCCGCCATATCCCCGGCCCGCTCCAGGCTCGGCCCGCTCGTGGTCGTCAGGCTCACGCCCATCTCGGTGGCGAGTATCCGGCACAGGCTCGTCTTCCCGAGCCCCGGAGGACCGGCGAAGAGGATGTGATCCAAAGCCTCCTCGCGCTGCTTCGCCGCCTGCACGAAGATACGCAGATTCGCCTTGAGCTTCTCCTGGCCGACGAACTGATCCAGGTTCTGCGGCCGGAGGGTGGGCTCGTCGTCCTCGAGGAACGCCTCGGGGTCGAGCGGGTGCTCGGCCGGGGCCTCTTCCTTGATCGCCTCGCCGCGGACGGTGAAGTCGTCCATCTCTTCCCTGCTCAACGTCTGCTCCCTATCCGTCTCAACGCCTCCTTGATGTACTTCTCGACGCTATCCTGCGGCGGGATGCTGTTGAGAGCCTTCTCGGACTCCTCGATGGAGTACCCGAGCCCCGTGAGGGCCTCCCGCGCCTCCATGTAAGGCCCGCCCCCGCCGCCCGCAGAGACCACGGGCTCGGGTCCGAATACCGCGAGGTCCTTGCCCTTCAGCTCGAGCACCAGCCGCTCGGCGGTCTTCCTGCCGAGCCCCGGCACCGAGGAGAGCTTGAGAACGTCGCCCCTCGCTACGGCCTCGGAGATCTCCGGCGGCGACATCGCCGAGAGCACGGCGAGCGCGAGCTTCGGCCCGATCTTGCTCACGGCGGTCAGCGCGTCGAAGGCTGCCCGCTCCTCCGGCGCCGCGAAACCGAAGAGGAGCATCGCGTCCTCGCGCACGACCATGCGCGTGTGGATCACGCACTCCTCGCCGAGCGACGGCAACGCCCGCAGCGTCCCTAGCGAAGCAGACGCACGGTAGCCAACGCCGCCGACGTCCAGCAGGACGCCCTCGGTGTCCTTCTCTACCAGTATCCCGCGAAGTCTGTGCATCATCGGCTAATTATCGCCCACGGCGCGCTATTTCCCCACCCCTACCTTCCCTGACATCCTGGAGGAGAAGGCGTGGGTTATAGCGATGGCGAGGCCGTCCGCGGCGTCGTCGGGGCGCGGGATCTCGCGCAGGTTCAGGAGGGCGCGCACCATCTCCTGCACCTGGCGCTTGTCGGCCCGGCCGTAGGAGGTGATCGCCTGCTTCACCTGCAACGGCGTGTACTCGTGCACCTCGACCCCTGCCCTGTACGCGGCGAGGATGGCCACCCCGCGCGCCTGGCCGACCGTGATCGCCGTCGTGACGTTGGTGTTGAAGAAGAGCTCCTCGACAGCCACCGTCTCGGGCCGGTACCCCTCCAGAAGCTCCGTAACTCCGTCGAAGAGGCGCCCGAGCCGGCGCGGCATCTCCCAGCTCGAAGGCGTGGTCACCGTCCCGTGCTGCACGTACCGTAACCTGTTGCCCTCCTGACGGATGACGCCCCACCCCATCGTCGCCGTCCCCGGGTCTATCCCCAGGATGGTGTGACCCTTGCGGCCCGCGGTGAGCATGGCCTAAGGTTACCCTCTCCCCGCCTGGCTTGCACCGGCTTCTACATGTGGTGTACAGATCTCGCGCCGCCACTATGGAGGCTCCGGCCTCGCAACTGCTAGCATTAGAAGCCGTCTCCGGAGGAAAGGGGTGACGATGACGGACTACCTGCCCGAAGTCTACCAGCAGTTCTCTAGCCGCTTCCCGGCGGTCAAGGAGGCCTTCGACACTCTAGGAGCGGCGGAGCACGACGCCGGGCCTCTTGGGGAGAAGGAGCGGCGGCTGGTCAAGCTCGGGATCGCGGTCGGGGCCGAGTCCGAGGGAGCCGTCCGCTCCCACGTACGCAAGCTCCTCGGCGTCGGGGCGTCGCAGGATGAGATCCTGCACGCCATCGTCCTCGCCCTCACCACGATCGGCTTCCCCGCTACCAACGCGGCTCTGGGCTGGGCCGAAGAGGTACTGGACGAAGTGGCACGCTCCTAGCGGCTGGCCGGCGGCGCTTGCTTGGCCGCTAGGTAGCCACCCCCGCCATCACCGTGTGCGTGGCGCCGTCCGAAGCTCCCGCCCGATCCGGGCGAGCTCGCTCTCGGGCCGTTGAAGTGCGCAGACGAGCGGCCGGAGAGCGAGCGCCTGGAGGCGCATGCCACGGTCCGGCTGCCTGAGGCGACTCCGAGCGGGAGTCCACGATGCACCTGTAGTCGCCTCGCCTGCCTCATCCTCCTAACTGACCAGCACCCCGGTAACGTAGCAGAGAGCACGAAAAAGGCCGGGGCCCTGTGGGACCCCGGCACTTCAACTGTGCAAGGAACGAGAGTTCGTCGACCCTCCGCTAAGGGAGGCTTACCCCATCGTCTTTTTCCCTCCCAAACACGCGAGCCACCGTCTCAGTGACGTCCCACGCCGATGACGAATGCCGACGATACGTCGCTGCTGCTCGCCGAAGATGCCTCGCCGCTGCTCGTCTGCATGGTCCGGTGCAGGAAGTGGCAATTCCTGAAGCGGTCGAGGCGCGGGTCGTAGAAGATGCGATTCCGGCTGTTGTCGCCGCAGACGATGAGGTCTCTCATTCCATCGCCTGCCCTTATGGTGTTGCGCCCCGAGCCGCCCGTTATCCTGTCGTTGCCCAGGTCGCCTTTCACCATGTCGCCATGCCTACCTCCCTTGACCCAGTCGTCCCCCAGCCCGCCAAAGACCTCGTCATCACCGTCCTGGCCGTTCAAGTTGTCGGCGTCCCGCCTGCCGGTGACGAAATCCGCGCCCCTCTTGGCGAAAATGGCGTCGTGCCTATCGGTGCCGAAGATGGAGTCGGACCTCTTGGTACCGAAACAGCGCCCCCCGTCGCAATCTATGGTCGCAGCCAGAGCCGCCCCTCCGCCCACGACCAGCGACACCACCACAATCGCAAACAAAACTACAACCCGTCTCACCGTCCGACCTCCTATCGGAGAAGGAAGGGAAGCCTCATATCGGCTCCATCCAAGCAACAAGAGTATCTTAGAGCCCTCGCCGGGACGGCACATCCCCCAAATGAGTGATCTTTGGTCGGTACGCAAGAAGGAGAGGACCGCGTGGGCCCCCGGCCCGGTTGGTAGTGAGTACGGCGCCGAGCTCTACCCTCCTTGCGGAGCGCATCTCACCACGCCTCCACCGTCGGGCCCTCGGGCATGAGGTCGCCCACGCAGCACACCACGCCCTCCCTCGGCAAGGGTTTCTACACCTCCCTTGGCGTCGGTAGGCGGCGTCTCAGGCGCCGACCCGGACCTGCAAGCCTGCCGGATCCCACATCGGGTCGCCCTGCTGAGCCTTCACGACCAGCAGGAAGGCAGTAGTGACACCCGCTGGAGAGAAGGAGGGTAGACCCAGAGGGCGTGGTTCGCTGCATGCTCTGAGCCCTCGATGTCCAGTGCCCATCCGTTGCCTGCGTCGGCCTCGGACCGTCACGCATTACGTCGCTCGTCGCGGGCCTAGCAGCATGGTGGCCACTCCCACCATTGGAGCGGCAGCACAAGAAAAGCCCCGCCTGTTGTCGACGGGGCCGCACACTAGCAGCTCCTGATCGGTCCTCTACTTCACCTCTTCGCTTACCATAACCGACATCACCTCGTCGGAGATATCGAAGTTGGCGTAGACCTCCTGGACGTCGTCGTTCTCCTCGAGGGCGTCTATGAGCCTTAAAGTTTGCCTGGCGGTGCTCGCGTCGAGGTCTATGGAGTTCTGGGGCTGCATGGTGATCTCGGCGTTCTCGAACTCGACGCCGGCCTCGCGCAGGGAGTCCCGCACGTCCGTGAAGTCCTCTGGGCTCGTCACTACCCGGTAGTCGCTCTCCATCGCCTCGACGTCCTCGGCTCCGGCCTCGATCGCGAGCTCCATGAGCTCGTCTTCGTCCACGGAGTCCCTCGGCACGAGGATGACGCCCTTGCGCTCGAAGAGGTAGGCCACCGAGCCGGTCGTGCCCAGCTTGCCGCCGTTCTTGGAGAAGAGGTAGCGGACGTCGGAGGCTGCCCGGTTCCGGTTGTCCGTCAGGACCTCTACCATCACCGCGACCCCGCCGGGGGCGTAACCCTCGTAGGTGATCCGCTCGAACTGCTCGGCGTCGGCGCCGGCGCCCGTCCCCTTGTCTATGGCGCGCTGGATGTTGTCGTTGGGCATGTTGGCGTCTTTGGCCTTGGAGACGGCGAGCGCGAGCGCCGGGTTCACCTCGGGGTCCCCCCCGCCCTCGCGCGCGGCTACCGATATGGCCCTGCTGAGCTTGCCGAAGAGTGCGCCGCGCTTGGCGTCGGCGGCGCCCTTCTTACGCTTTATGGTCGACCATTTGCTATGTCCGCTCAATGTCGCATACCTCCCGCAAAAAGTACTCGTGGAACCTCGTGTCGTCGGTGAGCTCGGGATGGAACGCCGTCACCAGTATGTTCTCCCCGCGCGCCGCGACGACCTTGCCGTCTATCTCGGAGAGGACCTCGACACCCGGACCGACGTCCTCGAAGAAGGGGGCCCGGATAAAGACCCCCGTGAACGGCTCGTCGAAGCCCTCCACGTCGAGGTCCTGCTCGAAGGAGTACACCTGCCGCCCGAACCCGTTGCGCTCGACGAGCGCGTTCATCAGACCGAGGAGCGGCTGGCGCGGGCCAGTGGTGGCCGAGGCCGCGAGCACCATTCCGGCGCACGTGCCCCACACGGGGCCGCCCTTGTAGAAGAAGCTCCGGATGCCGTCGAGGAGGCCCGAGGAAACCATGAGGTTCCCTATAGCCGTGGACTCCCCTCCCGGCACTATTATACCAGCGAGCCCCTCCAGGTCCGCCGCGTCGCGCACCTCGACGGGCTCGACGCCGAGCTTGCGCAGGATCTCGGCGTGCTCCCGGAAATCTCCTTGCAGGGCGAGGACCCCCACCTTCGGGGTCGCCGTCTCGCTCTTGTGGCCATTACCAGCCACGGGTCGCGAGCCGCTCTCCCTCCGCGAGGTCGCCCATCTCCTTGCCGACCATCGCCTCGCCGAGGCCCTTGCTCGCCTCCGCGATAGCCTTCGGGTCGTTGTAGTGGGTGGTGGCCTTCACGATCGCGCGCGCCCGGCTCACCGGGTCGTCGCTCTTGAAGATGCCGCTCCCGACGAAGACCCCGTCGGCCCCGAGCTGCATCATCAGCGCCGCGTCCGCCGGCGTGGCGATGCCCCCGGCGGTAAAGAGGACCACCGGCAACTTCCCGTTCTCGGCGACCCAGCGCACGAGGTCGTAAGGCGCGCCGAGGTTCTTCGCCTCGGTCATAAGCTCCTCGGAGCCGAGCGTGGTGAGGCGCCTTATGCCGCCGACTATGGCGCGCATGTGCCTCACGGCCTCGACGACGTTGCCGGTCCCTGCCTCGCCTTTGGACCGGATCATGGCCGCCCCCTCGCCTATGCGCCTGAGCGCCTCCCCGAGGTTCGTAGCCCCACACACGAACGGCACCGTGAACGCCCACTTGTCCACGTGGTTGGCCTCGTCGGCGGGGGTGAGGACCTCCGACTCGTCTATGTAGTCGACCTCGAGGGCCTCGAGGACCTGGGCCTCGACGAAGTGGCCTATGCGGGCCTTGGCCATCACGGGGATCGTAACGGCGTCCTGGATCTCGACTATCTTCTCGGGGTCGCTCATGCGCGCGACGCCGCCCTGCGCCCTTATGTCCGCCGGCACCCTTTCGAGGGCCATGACGGCCACTGCGCCTGCCTCCTCGGCCACTCTGGCCTGCTCCGCGTTGACCACGTCCATGATGACCCCGCCCTTGAGCATCTGGGCCATCCCGCTCTTCACCCTGAAGGTGCCTGTCGCCTGCCCGTTGTCCGCCATACGCTTCTCCCGCCGCTGCTTACTAGAATTCGTCAGCGTTATCTTACTACCGGCACCCCTGCAGGCCAAACGGGACAGGGAAGGTTTCAGGCATCAGGTCTCAGGCTTCGGGGGTGCTGCGTGATGCCTTCTTGCGCTCTTTGGGGAACTCCTCCGAGAACTTCTTCAGGAACTCTCTCCCGGCGTGATTGGCGGCGCGGAGGGCGGCGGGTACCGCCGCCTTCCATTCCCGGCGCGCGGATTCGGACACCTTTCGGGTGATCTCTCGTCTCATCGCAAACATTAGACAGGCACCTCGCCGCCCGGGATACGCCCGGGGTCAGTCCAACTCGATGTTCTCCCGCTGGGCCGTCTCGTCCTGCGGCCTACTGACCGGTAGCGCGAGCGACCCGACGCCCTTGAGCGCCTCTACGCCGGCACGCCGGAAGTGGCGCATGGCCGCCGCACGTCGCTCGCCCGGCACGAGCGCGTAGGCTACGAGGCCGAGCAGCGGGTAGCGTCTCGGCTCAGGAGGCCGCATCGCGCAGCCTGACCCTGAGCAGGCCGTCTTCGATGCCCGCGCCAGCGGCGTGCAGCCGGGATATCGAGTCCGGGAGCATGATGTTGCGTCTGTAGGCGCCGACCCGCACGTAGAGCTCGGCCCCGCGCTTGGAGAGGTCTACCTCTCTCTTCTCCGCGAGCGGCAGGTTGAACACCACGTCATACCCCTCCTCGTTCTTCTCTATCTCGTGCGTCGCGCCGCGGAAGAGCAGCGCCAGGGGGTCCGACACATCGAAGACCTCCCCTGCCAGCGCGCCCAGCGCGTCGAGGCCGTACATCTCGCGGTCGAAGAGGCGGGCCTTGAGGAGCGGGATCGGGGAGAACGAGCCCTCTATGGTCTCGAGGTGGCGCTCTTGCGCCTCGCGCCAGCGGTCGAAGTAGGGGTCGGAGATCTCGTCCGGCAGGAGCCGGTTCACGACCACGGCGTCCACCCCGTAGTCGTAGAGGTTCAGGTAGGTGTAGGCGCGGCGCGCCTCGGCGACTACCATCTTCTCGGCGTTCACGACGAGCCTGACGGAGGCGTTCTCCCTGTCGGTGAGGATCTCCTCGACGCCGGCTATCGCCTCGTAGAACCTCTGGCCGGCCGCGAAGACGCTGTCCTCGGGGAAAGGCGGCAGCGAGCTCACCCTGTTGGCGAAGGGCCGGACGAGCCTGGCTGCGCGGCGCTGGATCGGGAAGATCTTCTCGACGTACCAGCTCATCTGGTCCGGCAGGCTCAGGAGCTTGAGCGTCTCTCCGGTCGGCGCCGCGTCCACGATGAGCGCGTCGTAGTCGTCCTCGCGGTGATGCCGCCGCACCATGAGAAGGCCGAAGAGCTCGTCCATCCCGGGGAGCAGCGCAAGCTCCTCGGCGGCCAGGGTGTTAGCGCCCTGCCACTCGAAGACCGTGCTTATGTAAGCCTGGATCTCCGCCCAGTTGTCCTCGAGCATCGCCGTGTAGTCGATCTCCTGCGCCCACAGGCCGGGGGCCATCTCCTTCGGTCCCGGCCCGACGGGCGCGTCGAAGGCGTCGGAGAGCGAGTGCGCGGGGTCGGTGCTCATCACCAGCACCCGCCTGCCCGAACGCGCCGCCGCGAGCGCGGTAGCCGCGGCGACGCTCGTCTTGCCGACGCCGCCCTTGCCGGTATACAGGATCGTTCTCAAGCCTGCAGGGCCGCCGGGTCCGCGACGAAGGTAGCGGCCATCGCCGCGACGAGGACCGAGATCAGGCCGAAGTACGCAAGCGCCACCAGGAGCCGGTGCTGCGGCTCTACCTTGTAGTACGCCCGTCCCTCTGGCGTGTTGCGCGCCCGCCAGCGTCGCCAGAGCTCCATCCCGCCCAGAAGCGCGATGAGGATGAGGATCGGGTTCGGGCTCACGACGACGAGCGCCACCAGGGCCACGAGCCCGACCAGCCAGAACACGGGCGAGAGCGCCCCGACCGCGCGCCCGCCGTCGAGCGGGAGCATCGGCAGAAGATTGAAGAGGTTGAGGAAGAAGCCAACGTACGCGAGCCCCAGGAACAACGGCTCTTGCGTGAGCTCGTAGATGCCCCAGGCTCCCAGCGCCCCGAGCGAGCCGAGCACCGGCCCGGCGAGCCCTACGCGGGCCTCCGCCAGCGCGTCCTTCGGCATCTGCTTCATCGCCACGAACGCCCCCAGGAAGGGCACGAACATCGGGGCCGACGCCGGTATCCCCTCGCGCCGCAGCTGCAGTACGTGGCCCATCTCGTGTATCCAGATGAGGATCACGAACCCAACCGCGAACCACACCGGAAACAGCAGCGCGTACGCGCCGACGCTCACCACCATCGTCAGGGCAGTCCCTACGAACTTCGCCTTCAACAAAAGCAGCAAGAACCCCTTGAATTTCGTCAGCAAGAGCCCGACCGCCACGAGCGGCGCGAGGAGGCGCTTTGCCCAGCTCCACGCCTCGCCTGCGGGCCGCCCATGCTCGGGCTCACGCCTGGGTTCTTCGAGGTCACTGCGGAAGACGGGCTCTCGCGCCCGGTCCTCGCCAAACCCCTCGGGATAAGTAGGACGGTCCATGCCCAGATTATATCCCGCCCGTTGGCAAAGGAGCCCCTGCTTGGCGGGTAGGGGCGGTTCGCGAACCGTCCTTACAGCGGCGGACGGCGCTCCCGCTCGAATTGTTGCTGCTCCTCGACGGTCCGGATTGCCTCGGGCACCGCCTCGAGCCGACCGCGCGGTATCGGCTCCCCACTGATGTCGGAGAGCCCGTAGGTCCCCTCCTCTATCTTCTGCAGGGCCCGGTCGACGATCTCGAGCCGCTGCTGGATCTGCTCGGCGATGGTGGCGTCTACCTCGCGGTCGAATATGTCCCGGCTCATGTCGCCGGAGTCGTGCTCAGTAAAGTCCCCCTCGTTCTCGCCCCGGGTCCGCTCGTCGTCCTCCGCGCCGCGAAAGACCCTGAGTAGTTCCTCCCTGAGGCCCTCCAGCCTCTCCTTCTGCTGCGCCACGAAGTTCTCGTCGAGCTCGCTGTTGGTAGTCAAAGTGTGCATCCCTCCAGAGACAGGGCTATGTATGGTCGAAAAAGTATGTGTTCCCGGCTGAGACCAATCCTACACGGTCGCAGAAGCCACCAGGCGCGGCTTCGCGTCAGGGGGCGGCTGCGACGGCACGAGTCCCCACGCCAGGAGGCCTTCGATCCTGCTCAGGTGCTGGCGGGCCGGCTTGGGCTGCTCCCACAGCTCGGCGTGCAGCCGTCCGTCCTGCACGAAGACCCTGACGTGGGTCAGCACGAACTTCGAAACGAAGACCGGCGGGCCCTTCAGGTGTGGCGAGACGGGCTGGAGCTGACGCAGAAAGCACCCCGAGTTCACCATCACCGCGCGGCTCCCGTCCGGCCTCTGCACCTCGGCCAGCGAAGGGAGATGCGTGTGCCCCGAGACGAACACGTCCACGGTGGTGGGGTCCAGGTCCGCGTCCATCGGCGGCCTGGCCTCGCCCGTGAGGATCGCGCGCACCTTCTCTTGCGAAGCCTCGGCGGGCGAGTAGCGCGGCCTGCCACCGGGGCTGATGCTCTCAGCGGTCTTGCGGACCATGCGGCGGATCACTAGGAAGAAGACGCCGAAGATCGCCAGGATCACGAGCCCGAAGAGGAAGATGTCGAGGAAGAGCTCGTGCACCCGCGGCAAGGTACGGGCGGCCCCGAAGAATCCCCCGGACCCGGAACCGACGGCCACGAAGTAAGCGGCTACCCTGTATACGAGGTAAGCCACCAGCAGCGGCAGCAGCAGGTACGAGACCACCTTCCCCAGGAGGTCGTAGAAGTAGCGGCCCGCGATCCAACGCGGTATCGCTACCAGCGGGTAGACCATCTTTATCTCCGCCAGGTCCAGCCCGCCCGATATCTTCCCGAACGGCGCCACCCGCCGCGTGAAGTCCATGACGACGTGGTGTCCGAGCGGAGTGTCGAGGGGGTCGTGGTAATCCTCGACGGTGTTCGCCGGGTCAAGCTGATTGCCGTGCTCGCAGTAGACGATTCGCCGCTCCCCTCCCTCCTCGATAGCGGCGAGATATCTGTACGCGAACTCGTCGACGAGCCCCCGCTCCTGCAGGGTTTCCTGGATCTCGGGGTTCCAGAACGACTCGGCGTCGTGGTTCCCAGGTAGATAGATCACGCGCTTCCCCTCGGCCGCCCGGAAACGCCCGAGCGCCGCGAAGAGGCCGCGGTACTCCGGCCGGTCCATCGTCAGCGACGCCCGATCATGCCCCGACGGAACCTTGCCTATCTGCAGGAAGTCGAAGAAGTCCCCGGCCAGGATGAGCTCCACGGGCCCCTGCCGGGCCGCCAGCTCCTCGAAGAGCGCCTCGAGTTCGGCGGGCGACTCGAAGCCGTCGCAGCCCGGGTCCCCCCCGATATGCGAGTCCGAGACGAAGACGATCAACGTGTCTGATCTCAGCTCGACCATCCGCGAATTATATCCGGCCCGGAGGCATGCCAGTATAATGCCGCCGTGCACCAAGATACCCAGCGCGCCGACATCCTGATCCTCTCCAGCGCCATAGGCAGCGGTCACATGCGCGCCAGCGCGGCACTCACCCGCGGTATCTCGCTGGTGGAACCCGATCGCACATGCTCGATCATAGATTTCCCGCGCGAGGTCTCGCCCGGTATCGAACAGCTGCTCCGCAGCGCATACCTCGAATCCCTCAAGCTCTGGCCCGCTGCTTACGGCAGGATCTACCGGACCTCGGGCAGCGGCCATCAGCTCTCTTACCAGCAGTACGTGGAGAGGTCCGGGCTCAGGACGCTGGAGCGCCTCGTATCGCGGACCGGCGCAAGTACCCTTGTGGCGCCGCACTTCTACGGCGCGGGGGTCCTCGGAGCCTACAAGAAGCGCAACCCGAGCGTGTTCGCCGCCGTCGTCTTGACGGACTACGTTCCCCACCCCATAGAGGTCCCCCCGAATCTCGACCTTTACGTCGTTGCCGACGAGACGGCAGCGGAGACCGTGACGAAGCTCGGGGTGCCAGAGGAGAAAGTCCACCCGACCGGCATCCCCATAGACCCGGCCTTCGAAGAACCCGCCGACGTGAAGGGAGTGCGCCGGGATCTCCTGCAGCTCGGCGATGACGACCTCCCGGTCGTGATCGTGATGGGCGGGGGCCTGGGAGGCGGAGACCTGGAGAGCGCCGTCTCGCTGCTCTTCGGAGCCAGCGCCGCGATGCACCTCGTCGTGCTCTGCGGCTCGAACGAACGCTCGCGCAGACGGCTGGAGCGCATCGCTCAGACGGGACGGTATCAGGCGACCTTCCTGGCGTTCACGGACAGGGTCAGGGACCTGATGGCCGCCGCGACGGTGCTGGTAACCAAGCCGGGCGGCATGAGCTGCACCGAGGCCCTGGCCTCGAAGTTGCCCCAGGTCCTCTACCACCCGATCCCCGGCCAGGAGGAAGACAACGCCGCGGCCATGGTCCGTTACGGCGCGGCGGTCGTGGTCCAGAGAACGGAAGAGATTCTGGGTGAAACGCTCAAGGTCCTCACCAGCGAGGATCACAGACGCCGCCTGGTGGAGGCCGCCGGCACCGCCCACCGCCCCCACTCGGCACGGTCGGCCGCCACCCTGATCCTGGACGGTACCGCGTGAGACACCCTCGCGCCCACGCCTGGGAGGCGGTCGCCGGCCTCGCCGCAGGAGGCTTGGCCCTCGCGGGCGTCCGCACCGCCACCGGACGCCCCTTGCTCTCCCCATCTACCCTAGCCGCCGGCGGGCTCGGGCTCGCAGCCGGGGGTCTCATGGTCTACGAGTGGCTCACGCCCAGGTCCTGGCTCTACGGCCCCGTCTTCTGGCACGCACGCACCACAGAGCGCGTGGTCGCCCTCACCTTCGACGACGGGCCTTGCCACCCCTACACTGGACAACTCCTCGATGTGCTCGAGCGGGAGGACATCCGGGCGACCTTCTTCCAGGTGGGGAACAACGTCGTCCGCGAGCCGAGCCTGGCAGCCGAGGTCGCCTCCATCCACGCCGTAGGGAATCATTCCTTCACCCACCCGCACCTCACCTGGAGCCGGCCGCGCACGATCCGCGACGAGCTAGAGCGCGCCCAGGACGCGATACACGATGCCACCGGCGCCCTCCCGAATATCTTCCGCGTCCCCCACGGCTGGTACGGACCCCAGACCATCTCGGTCGCCGAAGACCTGGGCTTCCGGTGCGTGGGATGGAGCGTGATGGCCTGGGACTGGGACAAGCCGCCGCGCGAGAAGATCCAGCACCGCATCCTCCGCGGCATCGGCCCCGGCGGCGTCAGCCTCCTGCACGATGGCCAGGACACGGACGCCTTCCCGAAAGCGGACCGTTCGCGCACCATCGCCGCCGTCCCTTACATCATCGAGCACCTCAGGGAGGCAGGTTACCGTTTCCTCACCCTCCCAGAGCTCATGGCCCTCGACGCGCGCGCCGACCGACCCTGAACGCGTAGACGTTGGCGCTCTCCACCCCCTCTGAGGAGAGGTACAGCCGGAGCTCGGCGTCCCCAGCAGCCGTTACCCTGGCGCGCACCTCTCCGACCCGGACGGCCGAATCGCCCGGGATCTCCACCCGGATCCGGTCTGCCGCCACCAGGTCATCCCCCACACGCAGCTCCCAGCCCAATTCCGCCCGGCCTAGCCCTCGCGGGAGATCGTTGACCACGAACAGGGGGAGCGAGGTCTCCGCCCCAACCTCGTAGCTCTCCTCGGGATACTCGACGCAGACCAGGACCTGCTGCATCGCCAGCTTCAGAGCCTCGTAAGCGGCCTTCGGCCGACGCCTCCAGTCCACTACCGACCAGGTGACGGCCGGCGCGGGGTCGTTGAGCATGAACGCGAACGCCCCGCCCGTCGGACGGTACTTGCTGCGCCTGAAAAGCTCCGTAGCGTGCTTCAGGACCGCCGCCTGGTACTCCTGGCTCTCCCTGACGAAGGTCTCTCTATCCCCCCTCCACGGCACGTAGCGCGCCATGCGCCCAACCTGGAGGCGGTAGTTGAGGGACAGGGAGTCCCAGTCCGGCGCTCGTCCGGAGGGCCAGATCTCCTCGAGCGTCTGTGGATCCGGGAGCGCCTGCGCCCCGTACTCGGTCGGCAGCCGCGAGAGACCGGGCCAGATCTTCACGGCCCGCTCCAGGTCCCTGAACCTGCCGTAGTACCACCCGAAGTACAGGTGGTTCGTCGTAAGTGGATGGCCCGCGGCCTCTATGACGGGTCGGGAACCGTCCTCGTCGGAGATCGCGCGCACGACCGCGGGGTCGAGGACTCGCCGCTGCCAGAGCAACGCGCGCGGCGAGAGGACTTCGGCAGCGGTGCGCAGGAGCCTCGGAGCGCTCCATCGCTCGGGGGGCACGACGTAGAAAGGCTCGTCGTGCGCCAGGTAGACCCCCACCGAAGGATGGTTGCGCAGATCTCGGGCCATCTCCTTGGCCTGCGTGACGGCGGGTCCGAGTACGCTGCGGCGGTGGGTCCACTGCAGGGGGAAGTCCTGGAAGAGCAAGATCCCGATCTCGTCGCAAGCCTCGTAGAGACCCGACTCGGCGACGTGGGCGTGGACCCTGGCCGCGTTCATGCCGGCCCCGCGCACCAGGGAGGCATCCGCCCGCAGACGTCTCGCCGAAGCCCGCGCGGGGTAGACGTCGGTTGGAAGGTAGTTGATCCCTCGCAGAAACAGGCGCTCGCCGTTGAGGTACACGCCCCAGTCTCGCAACTCGACGCTGCGCGCGCCGAAGCGCACCCTCTCCTCGACCTCGCCGCACCGGAGGACCAGCTCGTAGAGCGGTTGCTCGCCCCGGTCCCACGTCCACCACACCCGGGGCTCGCGCAGATGGAACGCCGCCTCGAACCGGCTGCTCCCTGGCCAGGCCAGCACCTCCACCTCGAGCTCGGTGCCGGGGGCCTCGAATCCCAGCGGCCGTATCTGCCCCGCCAGCTTCACCCGCGACTCTCGCCGGGCGTAGACTTCGGCTAGGACCCTCCCGTTACCCTCATGATCCGCGACCGCTCCCAGGTACCTGACGCGGACCGGCCCGGCCTCTACCAGGCTCACCTCCCTGAAGATGCCTCCGGGGTTGAGGTGCGGGCCCATGCCGTCCCACCTCGCCCATGCCCCCCCTACGGTCTTCCGGGCGTTCTCGTCGTTCTCCTCAGGACTGTCGACCTCCACCAGAAGTTCGTTCTCACCGGCAACCAGCACGTCCGTAACGTCAAACTCGAAGGGAGCGAGATATCCCTCATGACTGCCTACGTAGACGTCGTTCAACCAGATCCGCGCCGAGTAGTAGACACCTTCGAACAGGAGGAACGCCATGGCGTGATCCGAGGGGTACCACGTGAAGCGGCACCGGTAGAGCACCAGACCCTCGTAGCCGGCGAACGCCTCCTCCAGTTGCCAGTGCCCGGGTACCACCACAGGCGACCAGGGACGCCTTATACTCCGCGCCCCGGCCGCATCCGCGAGCGGCTCAGCGACCGGTACGGCCTCCCAGCTACCGGTATGTCCCAGCCTCACCCCAACCCGGTTTGCGCCGTCTGCCGTGTCGTTTCCCCCGGCTACAGCATCACGCCGCTACGAGACGCGCCTGCGCAGCATAGTGCGAGGTGCACCCGACGGACATAGAGTGGTTACAGGCAATAAAAAATGGGCGACGACCTACTCTCCCACAGGGTCTCCCCTGCAGTACCATCGGCGCTGGCGGGCTTAACTTCTCTGTTCGGAATGGGAAGAGGTGTATCCCCGCCGCCATCGTCACCCTTTCTAAAAAGGCGCGTATTCGGTTGTGAAGCCCAAAGAGCTGCGTCTGATCTTTGGAAACTGCATAGCGCTACTAAACCATTAAGCCCTCGACTTATTAGTACCACTCGGCTGAACACGTCGCCGTGCTTACACCTGTGGCCTATCAACCTGGTGGTCTACCAGGAGTCTTACCCTCTCAAAGGAGGTGGGAGGTCTCATCTCGAGGCGAGCTTCCCGCTTAGATGCTTTCAGCGGTTATCCCTTCCGTACATAGCTACCCGGCGGTGCCCTTGGCAGGACAACCGGTACACTAGAGGTACGTCCACTCCGGTCCTCTCGTACTAGGAGCCGCTCCTCTCAAACCTCCAACGCCCACGGAAGATAGGGACCGAACTGTCTCACGACGTTCTGAACCCAGCTCGCGTACCGCTTTAATGGGCGAACAGCCCAACCCTTGGGACCTACTCCAGCCCCAGGATGCGACGAGCCGACATCGAGGTGCCAAACAGCCGCGTCGATGTGAACTCTTGGCGGCTATAAGCCTGTT
>DATACV010000279.1:0-2960 GCA_036258875.1 Rubrobacteraceae bacterium | reverse complement strand
CCTGGTTGGACCACTCGTAGATCCAGATGTCCTCGGGACCGCCGACGAACTCGCCGGACTCCTCCCACTGGTAGGTCTTGGCGACGCCCTCGTAGTTGGCCTCGTCGAAGATGCCCACGACGAACTCTCGGATGGCGGGGTAGTCCTCCACGTCACCGTCGTAGTCCTGGAGACCCTCGATCACCATGCGGGTGACGTCGTAGACGTCGGCTGCGAACGTGCCGGGGGCGTTCTTGCCGTATTCGGCCTGCATGCCCTCGACGAAGTCGGCCGCGGCGTCGATCTTGAGCGGGTCGGCGCACGGGCACGTCACGAAGGCGCCCTCGGCGTTGGCCGGACCGGCGAGACCGCCGAAGGTCGGGTCCTTGGAGCCGTCGTCGGACACGAAGGTCGCGTCGACGCCCGCCTCACGCAGCTGCTTGAGCAGCGGGCCCGCCTCGGGGGTGTAGCCGCCGTAGAAGACGACGTCGGGGTCGACCTGCTCGACCTCACTGACGACGGCCGAGAAGTCCTGCTCTTCGGGGTTGATGATGAACGGCCCCTCGGCCTTGTCGCCGAGGTTCTCGGCGACCGCGTCGGCCAGACCCTTGGAGTAGTCCTGGTTGTCGTGCACGACCGCGACCGTCTGGGCGCCCAGACCGGTGTCGATGTACTGCGCCGCGACCTCGGCCTGGATGTTGTCCGGGGCGACGGCACGGTGCCACGTCGGGTAGCCCCGCTCGTCGATGGTCTCGTTGGTGCCGGTGCCGGAGATGGCGATCCCGGCCGCACCGAAGATGTCACCGGTCGCCAGCGTCTCGCCCGAGAAGTACGGGCAGGCGCAGAAGATCAGGTTCTCGGTCCCGGCGAGCTTCTCGGCCAGCGCGGGGGCCTGGGTCGGGTCACCCTGGCTGTCCTCTTCCATGTACTCGAGCTCGCACGGCAGGTTGCCCTCTTCGTTGGCCTCGTTGACGGCGAACTCGACGCCCTGCGCGATCGGCCGGCCGAGAGAGGCCGCGTCGCCGGACAGCGCGCCCATCGTCCCGATGACCCACGTGCAGTCGATCGCCTCGGGCTCTTCGCCTCCCCCTTCTTCGTTGCACGCCGCCGCCAGCAACGCCAGCACGCCGAGCGCGGCGGCAACCGTCCGCCACTTCGCTCTGCCCATGTGTCCCCCCCTTGCTCATGCGACAGGCAAGTCGCCTCGTCGCGCGTTCGTGAAAGTGTAGGCGGATTCCTACGACATGTGTAGTAGTAATTTCTGCCAGGCCGCACCCGCCGCTTCTTTGGTCGTCTCGTCCCGATTTCCGGGACGGATCGACCGTAGAAACGGGAGCGTCGGGGCTAGGTGGCCAGGATCTCCTCCGCCACGGCCTTCATCGGGCGGCGCTCCTGCATCGCCTTCTTCTGGATGTGGCGGAACGCGTCGGCCTCGGTCATCCCGGCGGAGTCCATGAGCCGGCCCTTCGCCCGGTCGAGGATCTTCCTCGTCTCGAGGCGGTCGGCGAGCTGGGCCGACTCCTTCTTCACTGCGGCGAGCTCGGCGTGCCGGGCGATCGCGACCTCGATCGCCGGGAGCAGGTCGCTCTTCTGGAAGGGCTTGACGAGGTAGCCCATCGCACCCGCCTCGGCGGCGCGCTGGACGAGGTCGCGCTGCGAGAACGCGGTGAGGATCAGGACCGCGGCCAGGTCGTCCTCGACGATCTTCTCGGCCGCCGACAGCCCGTCCATCCCGGGCATCTTGATGTCCATGATGACGAGGTCGGGCTCGAGCTCGCGGGCCGAGCGGACGGCGGCCTCTCCGTCGGCGGCCTCGCCGACGACCGTGAGGCCTTCCTCCTCGAGCATCTCCTTGAGGTCGAGGCGGATGATCGCCTCGTCCTCCGCGATCAGGACCTTGTGCTTCTCGGTCGGGGGCATGGGGGCCGTCAGGCGTTCGAGCCGAGCATCCGGTCGAGCAGGCGGTCCTGCTCCTTGCGGAGCTCTGCGATCTCGCGGGTGATGTCCTCGCGCTGGCGCTGGAGGCGCTCGCAGTCGTCGCGCGCGATGCGGTACTCGCGGTCGGCGATCGGGGTCTCGGACACCAGCATCCGGGTCTTCGCCTCCTCGACGACGTCCATCTGGAAGAGGAGCTGCTCCTCGGCGATCCGCAGCTCCTCCTGCGCCTTCGCGAGGCGGTCGCCGATCTGCGAGAGGACCTTCTGGATGTGCATGGGGTCGAAAAGTATAGGTGCCGGGGGCCGGCGTTAGAAGGGGCCGGCCGTCGGTGCCGGGCGTAACATCGGCGGGCCTGTACGTACCGCGCCGGAGTGGCGGAACGGCAGACGCGACGGACTCAAAATCCGTTGTCCGCAAGGGCGTGTGGGTTCAAATCCCACCTCCGGCACCCCAAAGGAAAAGGCCCGGCGGCGGGTTCGTCGTCGGGCCTTTCAGGTGCTCCTGGTGCGGGTACTCACGGACGAGGCCGCCTCCCCTTCTGGATCCTGATCTGCCGCATCGCTAGCCTCCTTGGCCGACGACTCCGATAACTGTTTCATCTATCGGGCCCGCGGCCGCGGGTTTGAGGATGGTTCCCCTAGCCCGTTGTGCTCATTTTCGGACTAGCCCTCGACCCTTCGACGCTCCCCACGCTCGCAGGGTTGCGCCGCGGAGGGAATACGTAGTCGAAGCAGACAAATCGGGCTACGCCGCGGTGTCCAGCGCCGCCCGCACCTCGCCCAGGAACGCCCCCGCGGGAGCCGCCCCTTCCTCCAGGACCAGCCTGACGACGGCCGAGCCGATCACGACGCCGTCCGCCGACGCGGCGGCCTCCACGGCGTGGGCCGGCGTGGACACCCCGATGCCCACCAGGACGGGAGCGTCGGTGGCCTCGCGGCACGCCGCGACGACCCGCGCCGCCCAACACCGTAGGCGCGAGTCCGAAGCAGCCCGGGGGGGCCTGGGCGTCACTCCGGCCGGCGGTCGCGGCCGGCGCCCCCCAC
>DATACV010000278.1:0-2016 GCA_036258875.1 Rubrobacteraceae bacterium | reverse complement strand
TAGGGGAGTCGTGAGATCGCCTCGCCAGGCGCACCCCTAAGAACCTAAGCACCTCAGAACCTTAGAACCTAAGCACCTGAAAACCTCGTACGTTTCGTCCACCACCACTTGCTGACACCTGAAGCCTGCAAGAATTGCCCTTTGGTGCGCTTTCCTGCCTTCCTTTTCATAATTTGGAACCCGCTCTCGGGTGATGCATAATGCGTGTTGGCCGCGCGGAGCTCCGGGGAGGCGAGGATCTCTGCGGTGCGGCGGGAGGCCGGCGGGAGGATCCGGCACGGATACGGGGAGGCGGGAGATGGCTGGTGTTCGGGTAACGGTCGGTACGGCCCTCGCGACGGTGGCGGCGCTGGTGCTCGTCTGCGCGCTGCTCGCGGCGCCGGTCTTCGCAGAGGCGAACGCCCGCAGCGGTACCGTGCAGTACGCGGACTGCGACCGGGTGCAGTCGGTCGTCCGCTTCCAGTACAACGCCGGCGGCGGCGACCGCCAGGTGAGGCAGGAGCTGGACATCACGCGGGAGCAGAGGCAGGTGTGCTTCGGGCGCGCCAGGAAGGACGACGTCCTCGTCGGCACGATCGTCAAGGGGCCGCTCCCTGACACCGGCGGGTTCCCCGCGCTCGCGCTCGCCGGCTGCGCGCTCGTCGCCACCGGCGCCTTCTCGGCGCTGCGCGTGATCGGCCGCAGGTAGCGGGACGCGCTGACTCGGGAGGAGCTCACGTTGGGTCTCGGGAGCGGGAAGGGGTAGAGAGCGGATGCTGCTGCGGGTAAGCGCCGCCATGATGGTCTTCGCGCTCGCGCTCACGGCCGTCGCGGTAGCCGTGATCCTCGCCTCCCGCGACAAGCCCGTCGAAGTCCGGGCGGCCGCCTCGGAGCCCGAGCCCACCGTCGAGCCGCTCGTCAGGTCGAGGCCGAGTGTCGAGCCCTGGGTCGAGAAGCGGCGGGAGCCACCACCCGAGCCGGAGCCGCAGCCGGAAGCCTCGCCAGCCCCGCTTGCCGAGGAAGACTGGCCGATGCCCACCGAAGAGGAGCTCGCGGCCACCGACGAGCCGCGGCGCTTCCGGTTGCCGCGGGGGGCGATCATGGCCCTCACGATAGACGCGCTGGGCATCCGCAACGCCCCGGTGGTCAGCTCGACCGAGAGGTGGGCCCTGGAGGACGGCGTCTCCCACCTGCCGGGTACCTCCTTCCCCTGGTCGACGACTCCTCAGACGAACGTCTTCCTCGCGGCCCACCGCCTCGGCTACAGGGGCACAGGCAGCCGCCTGATCTTCTACAAGCTGAACGAGCTGGCGGAGGGTGACGAGGTAGTCCTCAGGGACCGCGACGGCGAGAGGTACCGCTACCGCGTAACCGAAACCTTCGTGGTAGAGCCCGGCGAGGACTGGGTAACGGGTCAGGTCCGAGGCCGCGACATGGTGACGCTCCAGACGTGCACCCCGATCCCGACCTTCGAGAAGCGCCTGATCGTGCGCGCCGACCGCATCTAGCCGGCCCGCACGCGCACACCCCCGGATCATGCGAACTGACGACACGCCTCAGACTGTTAGAATCCGAGCATGCCCGCCGAGGAATGGACGACCGCGGAACACGCGCTGCGCTACCTCGCCCGGGCCGACGCCTATCCGCGCCGCGCGGAGGGAGAGAGCGCCCTGCTCGAGCAGGTGCCCTCCGACGTCCGGCGCGTCCTCGACCTCGGGACAGGTAACGGGCGGCTGCTCGGCCTCCTCTCACGCGAGCGCCCCGGGATAGTTGGCGTGGGTCTCGACTTCTCCGAGCCCATGCTCCAGGCCGCGCACGAGCGCTTCGCCGGCGACCGGCACATCACCTTCATACAGCACGACCTCTCCGAGCCGCTGCCCGGCGAAGCCCTCGGGCGCTTCGACGCGGTGGTCTCCTCGTTCGCCATCCACCACCTCGAGCACGAGCGGAAGCGCTCGCTCTACGGGGAGGTCTTCGATCTCCTCGAGCCCGGCGGCCTCTTCGCCAACCTCGAGCACGTGGCCTCGCCTACCCACC
>DATACV010000277.1:0-4035 GCA_036258875.1 Rubrobacteraceae bacterium | reverse complement strand
ACTCCGGGCAGCCTGGCGACAGGCGCCCCATAGCCCGGCGCCCCGTTCCTCCGCCTCATCCCGCAGACGCTCGAACTCGCGGCGGTGGGCGTGGGAGAAGGTGGTGGTGCGTGCCAACCCCAGGGTTATGAGGTCCTCGTTGTAGAGGTGTTCGTAGGAGCCGTCGCCATTCGTGTCCACGTAGACGTAGGCAAGGGTGCGCCCGTAGGCGTCTTCGGAGTCGCCGACGCGGGGAATCTCGAGCCTGACGACGCGTCCGGCGAGGATCCGCCTCGTGTGGTCGGATGCCCGCTGCCTGAAGCAGCCTATAGGCTGGTCGGGGGCGAAGGTCTCGGGGGTATCCACGCCTATTAGCCTCACGGGGGTGCTCCTCTCCCCTATCTCCACCGTGATGGTGTCGCCGTCGGTGACCTGCGCCACCCTGCCGTAGAGCTGGTCGTCTCCGCCGAGACGGTAGATCAGGCCCTCGAAGCCTACCCTCGAGACCGGGTTGAAGAGCAACGCGAAGACGAGGGCGAAGGCCACGAACACCCTCTCGGAGTTGCCCCCGGTCCTTACGCGGTAGTCGTCGCGGCCGGGGAAGACGGAGATAGCCCTGCTCGGCCAGAAGAGCTGGACGCCGCTCAAGGTCATCATGTCGGCGAAGAGGTGGGAGCCGTAGCCCACGAAGACGGCGATCAGCGGGGAGACGCGCCCGGTGATCCACCACATCGGCAGGCCGAGCGCCAGGGTGACGAGCATCAGCGCGAGAAGGCTGTGCAGGAAGCCGCGGTGACCGAAGAGGCGGTTGAGGTCCTCGGAGACGCCACCGAGCTGGTGGCCCAGCCAGCTCTTCGGGTGATCGGCGTCGGGCAGGACCGAGCTCGCCGCGGCGGCGAGGACGGCCGGGGTCTCGTAGTGTACGTCGAAGACGGCCGAGGTGGCGAACCAGCAGCACTCGGCGAAGATCAGGTGCGTGACCACCTTCACTACTGATCCTTCGGCCTCTGCATCTTGAAGAAGAAGGGCCTCAAGCCGTACATCAGCGCGAAGACGATGCCGGCGAGGATGTAGAGATCCTGGTCGTCGAGGCCGAGGCTTACGTAACGCGCGGCCATGGCTATCGCGGCGAGGACGAAGATGGCGGGGGTCATGTCCAGGTAGCGCCTCTCGTCTTGCAGCCTGAGCTCCTCGACCTCGGCGCCGAGCCTCTCCAGCGCCGTGCGTCCCGTACCGGCGAGGCGACCCTCCACGACGACGCGGCGGCCTCTCACTATGGGGCCCAGAGCGTGCTCGATCTCGCCCATGGAGGAGCGGTAGAGGGCGCGCCGCAACCCCGCCTCGTCCACCTTCCTACCACGCACCTCGCCCAGCGCCCCGGGGTCTAGAAGGCCCGCGCGCCAGGCTTCGAGCGCCAGGTGCACCAGGGCGGCCTTCCTCGAGCCGGCGGGGATCCTGAACGACCCATCCTCCGACGAGGGGCGATCCGCCTTCTCCGTGGAGAGGTCGGGAACAGAACCGGACCTGCGACGGGAGCCGCCCCCGCGGTTGCTTCTCGTCGTGTCGAAGTCCAAACGGTCTCTATACTCCCTGACGGCAAAGTCCCCATGACCTTCACGACCGCCACCCCGCCGGGGGATCTACGTTCGGGATCTCCGTCCGCCCACGCTCTGCTCCCTGCTCCGGCGCATAAGGTGGGAGAGTATCTCCTCCAGGTCCATCGCCCCACCGCACACGATCGGGATGTGCCGCGCGGCGAGCGCTTTTGCTGTCGCACGCGGTGAGTCGGAAACCATGCGCGCCGGGCTACCGCCCTCGACCTCGACGACCCCGGGAACGTCGTCCTCCGGCTCCCCGTCCACCCAGAAGATCTTCCATCCCTCGAGGAGGGCGTCCTTCTCGTACAGACCGAGGAGGCTTCCGTCCACGAGGAAGGCCACGTAGTCCGCGAGGCGCCTCACCTCCTCCATGACCTGGGTGGCGAACACGACAGTCCTGCCGCCTGCGGGTGTGCCGCCGCGCACGAAGCGCGAGATGTCCTCGATCATCTCCCTCCGGGCGAAGGGGTCTACGCCCGCGGTCGGCTCGTCGAGGAGGAGTAGCTCCGCGCCGGTGGATAGGGCCAGCGCGAAGGAGAGGCGGCGCTGCACTCCCCTGGAGAGCTCGCCGAACCGCCTGTCCGGCCCTATCCGGGCACGCTCCAGGTGCTCTTCGTAGGCCCTGTGCTCCCACCTCGGGTAGAAGCGGGAGACGAACTCGCCTAGAGAGTTCGCGCTCATCTCGTCGTGGCCGACGGGGCGCTCCGGGACGTAGCCGATCCTCTGCTTTATGGCGACCTCGTCGTCGGGGTAGGCGCCGCCGAAGATGCTCATCTCGCCGGAGTCGGGCTGGATGAGGCCCATCAGCATCCTCATCAAGGTGCTCTTTCCGCCCCCGTTCGGTCCCACGACGGCCACTACGTAGCCCGGCTCGACTCTGAGGTCGAGCGGCCCGAGTTCGAAGTCGCCGTAAGCCTTCCTTATGCCCCTGAGCGAGAGGACGGGTGTCTCCTTCATAGCGCGCCCCCTTGATGGACGTTGGTCGCCTCTCTCTGCAGCGCCTCTTCGAGTATGTCGCGCAGCTCCCCTTCGGTCAGACCGGCGCGCCGTCCGGCGCGGACCGCCTCCCCCATGGCGCCGGCCACGACCCGGCGGCGGTGAGCGGTCAGCTTCTCTTCGGGCATCTCCGCGACTACGGTCCCCACGCCCTGCCGGGTGAGGATGAAGCCCTCGGCCTCGAGGTCTTCGTAGGCCCGACGTGTGGTGATGATGCTGCACGAGAGGTCGCCGGCCAGCGCCCGCATCGAGGGGAGCCTCGTCCCGGGCTCGAGCACGCCGGAGAGGATGAAGGCCCTTAGCTGCGATTCGATCTGCCGGTACATGGGCTCGGGGTCGTCCATGGAGAGGTGCAGGGGGATGCGCGGCCGCGTGGGCTCCGGACTCATACCGAGAGGTCCTTCCTCCGGAGGCGGCGAACGGTCAGCCGGCAGAGGACCGCGAAGGCCACGGTCCCGGCGAGGACCGAGACCGCGGCGTAGAGCGGGCCGTGGCTCTGCGCCAGCTCCGCCGTCCTCCCCACCAGCCTCAGGTCGAGGGCCCATTCGAGGAGAGCCAGCTCGGCCATGAGGGCCGCGGCGACGCCGAAGTAGATGCGGGTGTAGGCCCCACCGCTCACGGTGAGCTCGCAGAGGAGCCAGAGGCCCGATGCGAGGAGGCAGTAGCCGACCCAGACGCCTACGAACCACAGGTACGACGCGCCGAGCTGCCCGAGATCGGAGAGCAAGAAAGCCGGCAGGAAGAAGGCCGGGACGTTTACGAGGAGCGCGAAGAGCATACCCAGGGCGCGACTCCCCACGAGGCTACCAGCCGGGATCGGCACGCTCCTCAAGAAGATGAGCCTGGAGGAGAACGAACCACGCCAGAAGGGCGTGTAGTCCCCGGAGATAGCCCGCACCCCGAGAAAGGCGCAGATCACCACGAAGAGGTAGTCGGCGAAGAAGGCGTTGTAAAACCCCTCCATCCTCTTCCCCTCCACACCAAAGCCCTCGAGATCGAAGACGCCCGAGACGCTCGGTACCACGAAGAAACCCAGGAACACGACGAACATGCAGGTCAGCGGGTAGGAGAGCCACGTCCTCCGCAGCTCGTCTCTCGCAAGCCAGAACGCGTCTGCGAACCCGCCCAACTCCCCCCCTCCTCCTATTCCAGGCGGGCTCGAAGCGCTCATCCGATCTCCCCCCCGTACAGACCCCCGACTAATCTCGCATGCACCGCGTCACCTCCTATGTCTTACTAGTGTATATACTCAATATTTACAATATAGCAACGTAGAACACAAGGTGTCAAGGGACCAGAGGCCTTCCGCAAGGGTCAGGGGTGTTGGCCAGGACGTCCAGGATTCCCTGGATCAGGAGCAGCCACCACCTGTCCTCCTCGCCCGCCGCCCTTACCGCCGCAACGAGGAAGAACACCGAGGACGAGCCCGAAGACGGCCAAAATACGGCATTACCTCTTCGGG
>DATACV010000276.1:0-18940 GCA_036258875.1 Rubrobacteraceae bacterium | reverse complement strand
GGGGGTGAGCAGATCCTTATCGACCCGTTTCTCACGGACAACCCCCAGACCCCGGATGACCTCAAGCATGTGGGCGAGCTCGACACCATCCTAATCACCCACGGCCACTTCGACCACTTCTCCGATGTGTTCCCGGTGCAGGGACAGACCGGCGCCACGACGGTGTCCAACTTCGAGATCTTCGCCTATTTGCAGCGGCAGGGCGTGGAGAACGCGATGCCGATCCAGAAGGGCGGCACCGTCCAGGTCGGGGGCATCAAGGTGACCGCGACCCACGCCTTTCACTCCTCGTCCATCGCCCTGGACGACGGCTCCCTCATCTACGGCGGCGAGCCGCTGGGGTACGTCATCGAGTTCGAGAGCGGGTTCAGGCTCTACCACGCCGGGGACACCGCGCTTTTCGGCGACATGCAGCTCATCGGGGAGCTCTACCGCCCTGACCTCGCCCTGCTGCCCATCGGCGACCAGGTGGTGATGAGCCCATACGAGGCGGCGCACGCCGCGCGGCTCCTGGGCGTCAGGCACGTCGTCCCGATCCACTACGGGACCTTCCCGTTCGTGCCTGGTACCGCCGAAGAGTTCCAGCAGCACGTGAACGAGATCGCCCCTGGCGTCAACGTCCGCGTCATGACGCCGGGCGAAGAGCTGGCGTCTTAGACCGGTCACACCGTTGCGGAGAGGATCACCAGCAGCACGGCCCTCGCGGCCTCGCCCGTCGTCCCGCTGACGTCGCCGCCTATGCCACCGAACGCGCGGCGTGAGACGCGGAGCGCGGCCAGCGATACTAGCGGTGCCGCGAGGGGCGCGGCCGGGGCCGCGCCCCCGAGCGGCAGAAGGAGCGCAACCGGGGCCGCCAGCGCCAGCGCCGTGCCTGCGATTCCGCGCCGACCTCGCAAGGACCGCACGAATGGTACGGAGGATGAGCCGGGTTCGGCGGGTTTGCCGAAGGCGAGCACGAGGAGCATCGCGGAGCGAGCAGCTACCTCTGCGGCGAGCAGGGCTATCGCCGCCCGGATGGGGGATGCTTCGGTGAGCGCCGCGAGCGCGGCGAGGGTCGGGGCGTAGACGAAGAAGAGGGCGCCGAGACCGCCGATACCGACGCGGGTGTCCTTGAGCGCCTCTCTCCGCCGCCCCGGCCCTCCTCTGACCATGAGGGCGTCCCCGACGTCGAGCACGCCGTCCGCATGGTGCAGACCGGCCGCTAGCAGGACGGCGCCGAGCGCCAGGGTGGCAACGACGCCGGAGGGCATGGCATACCCGAGCAGGAGCAGAAGCGCACCGGGCACTCCCGTGAGGAGACCGACGAGCGGCAGAAGGTAGGCCCTGCGAGCCGCCTCGTCCAGGGACGCGCCGCGGAGGGGAAACGCCGTAAAGAACGAGAGCAGCGCGCGCAATTATTTGATCCTCGCCCCGATACCCGCGACGCAGAGGCGGACCTCCTCCGCGGCCGCGGCGGCCCGCTGGTTGACCAGCCCGAGCACGTCCCGGAAGCGCCTGCCCGCGTCGCTCTCTGGCACGACCCCGAGCCCGACCTCATCGCTCACGAGGACAAGCGGCGTCGCGAGCGCCGACGCGCCCTCCAGGAACCGGTCGAACCGCTCCAGTGTCCCCTCCTCACCCTCTCCTTCGAGCATCCGCGCCGAGACCCACAGGGACAGCGAGTCGAGCAGCACCACCCGCCAGTGTTCCGCGGCCTCGAGGATCTGGCCAAGGTCGCCACCGCCGAGCTCGAGAGTCCCCCACCCGTCTGGCCGCCGCTCGCGATGGAGCCGCACGCGCCTCTGCAGGTCCGGGTCGCGGCTCGCGAGGGCTGTGGCGACGTAGAGCACGCGCTCGCCGCCGAGGCCGAGCGCAAGCTCCTCGGCGAGCGCGCTCTTCCCGCTGCGGGCGCCGCCGAGTATGAGCGCGCGGATGGCTACAGCTCCTCCCGAAGCGCCGCGAGCAGCCGCCGGTTCTCCTCCGCGCCGCGAACCGCCACCCTGAAGTATCCGGGTCCGAGCCCGAGGAAGAGCTCGCAGCCCCTGACGAGCACCCCGCGCCGCGCCAGACGCCCGGCCAGGTCCTCCGGTCCGTTGACGAGCAGGAAATTGGCCGCGCTGGGGAACGGGGTAAGGCCTGGCAGGGCTTCCAGGCCCTCGCACAGCTCCACGCGCAGCCGCGCCACCTCGGCCACGGAGGTCCTCACGAAATCGGGGTCGGCGACCGCGGCGGTCGCGGCGGCGGACGCTACCGCGTTGACGGGCCACGAGGGCTGGAATCGCTGGACGCGCCCGGGGTCGGCGCAGACGAGACAACCCAGGCGCAGACCGGGTATCCCGAAGAACTTGGTGAACGAGCGCGCGACGTAGAGATCCCCATCCGCGTGACGAGCGACGCTGACCTCCGGCGCGAAGTCGGCGAACGCCTCGTCCACGACCAGGACTGCCCCGCTTCCGAGCACGCGGCCAGCAACCTCGAGGACCTCCCGGCGGTTCAGGGAGTCCCCCGTAGGGTTGTTCGGGTTGCACAGGAAGACCAGGTCCACCCCGTCCAGGTCCTCGAGCGCGCCGGGGTCGAGGCGAAAGCCGTTCTCCCGACGCCTGGCCACGCGGCGTACGGGCTCGAGCCCGGCGGCGAGCGCGGCCGCGGCGTACTCGGAGAAGGTGGGCTCGAGGATCAGAGCCCCGCCCCCTGCGCGGGCACCGCGGGCGGCGAGGAACAAGGCCTCGGCGCCGCCGTTGGTGGGTAAGATGCTGGCGGGCGGGACGCCGAGGTACGCCGCTAGCGCCTCGCGCAACCGTCTGTACCCCGCGTCCGGGTAACGGTCCGCCTCCTCGCGGAGCGCCCGTTGCGCGGCCTCCATGGCTCCGGAGGGGACCCCGAGCGGGTTGATGTTCTGGCTGAAGTCCAGCAGGTCCCGCTCCGCCACGTTCAGGGACCTCGCCACGGCGGCCCCGTGCGCCCCGTGGTGGCGCCCGCCGGAGAGCTCGACCCAGCCCTCAACCACGCCGCGATGCCCCGGACAAGACCGCCAACCCGGCGAGCAGAACACAGCAGCGGCGCATGACCCTCACGGCCCGCCGGATGTCCTCCGGGAGTGGGCTCCGGCCGGCGCCGAGGACCGGACCCTCCCTGACCACGCCGCCGTAGGAGTTGGCCCCGCCGAGCCTGAGGCCGAGCGCGCCCGCGAAGGCGGCCTCGGTCCAGCCGGCGTTGGGGCTCGGCGTGAGCGGCCCGTAACGCCGCGCCGCTTCGACGGTGCGGGCCGGCCTCCCGGAGATTACCGCGACCGCGAGAACCGTGGCCCTGGCCGGGAACAGGTTGGCGAGGTCGTCGAGCCTGGCCGAGGCCCAGCCGAGCTCCTCGTAGGGACCCTTCCGGTATCCGACCATCGAGTCCAGGGTGTTTATCGCCTTGTAAGCCAGCGCGCCCGGCGCGCCGAGGAGGAGCCCGTAGAGCATCGGGGCCACCACGCCGTCGCTCGCGTTCTCGGCGACGGACTCGACGGCCGCCCGGGCCACCTCGGCGGCGGCGAGGCGCTCCGTATCACGTCCGACCATCTCCCCCACCTCCACGCGGGCCCGCTCGAGGTCGCCCGCGCGAAGTTCGCGCTCGGTGGCCCCCGCCGCTCCGGCGAGGCCGCGCATGGAGAGGGCGCTAGAGATCAGGGCAACGCTCAGGACCCTGCGGAGGGATCGGGGCGCGATGCCCAGTAGGGTCCGGGTCGAGAGGTAGACGAGGGAGGGGAACGCGGCGGCCAGCGCGATGCCAGCGAGGCGCCGGGCCTGGGGGCTCTTCAGCCCCACCGCCCGCCTTTCGAAGCCCGAGATCGCACGCCCCATCCAGACCGTCGGGTGGATGGGTTCGGGCGGTTCGCCAACGACAGCGTCCAGGACCAGCGCCGCGGCGACCTCTGCCCCGTGCCGGGCCCTCATCCCTCGCGAGGCTTCGGGCCGTCGGGCGGGCCTGCGCGGCCCCGGATCAGACCTACTAGCGCTCCGGCGGTGCCCACGACGAGGGCCCGAAGGACGAAGTTGGCCATGGAGCGGCCCAGGTCCCTCAGGACGGGGGGCTGGAGGTCATCCTCGATCTCCGCCACCGTCGGCAGCGGCGGCGGGTCGTCGAGCCTTCCCGCCACCTTCTCGTTGTAGGCGACGATGCTCGGGGCGGCCTCGCTGGCGTAGGCGCGTATCTCGCCGGCGAAGAGCGTGGCGTTGAGGGCGGTGGCGACGAAGAGCGCGAAGCCGACCATGGCGGCCACCACCGTCGCCGCGAGCGCGCAGTCTCGCAGCAGCAGGGAGCGATACGGCACGTCCGGGTCCAGGTGGGTCGGGCGCGTCCTGATGGCGGCCAGGATCCCCAGGAACAACGTGGTGGTCAGGGCAAGCTGGGTGCGGAACTCCTCGATGGCGGTCAGGATCCAATCCGGTATCCCCTGCGGGTCTATAAAGAGGAACCGCAGGTCCGCGGCGAGCGCCACGACCACAGCTATGGCGCCGTAGAAAAACCCGATCCTGAACGGTCCCAAAAGATACCTCGACAAAACCTCGACTCCGGGAGTTCAGGATACAACATCGTATGCCGCGCTTTTGTGAGAACGGCAGGCATCAGCTCTCAGGGTATGGGTTTTCCTGATGCCTGTAACCTGAAACCTCCCTCTCACGCGATGGGCTCCGCGGGGAGCCGGCGTCCGCGCAGCAGGAGGAAGAGCCCGAGGAGCACGATGGCGCCGCCGATGATCGTGGCGATGCCTGGCCGCTCTGAGAGAATAAGCCAGGCGAGGAGCGCGGAGACGACCGGCTCGGCGAGGATGGTGCCGGAGAGGATCGAGGCCTCGACGTAGCGGAGCGCCCAGTTGAAGACGGTGTGGCCCATGATCTGAGGACCGAGCGTGATCGCCCAGAGCCAGAACCAAGTCTCGCCCGAGTAGCCCCACAGAGGCACGTCGAGGGCGAGCGCGACGGGCAGCAGGGAGAGCGCGGCGGCGGAGTAGACCACGACCGAGTAGGGCAGGACGCCCATGCCCCCGGTGCGCGAGGAGCGCCCGATCAGGACGTAGACCGCTACCGTGACCGCGCCTGCGAGGGCTAGCGCGTTACCGAGGAGCGCGGCCGACCCTACGGAGTCGTCGCCCGCGATGACCGCCGTGCCCGCGAGGGCCGCGAGGACGCCTGCGAAGGAGAGCGTCGAGGTGCGCTCGCCGAAGAGGAGGTACGCCAGTATCGCCACGAACACCGGCTGGGTGGAGACGAGCACGACGCTCGCCGCCACGCTGGTGTGGTCGAGCGAAGAGATCCAGAACCCGAAGTGCGCCCCGAGCGCCACGCCGGAGGCGACCCCCACGTACAGGCCCTTTCCCCTCGGGAACCGCTCGCGCCGCACGAGGGCAGGCGGCAACAGCAGCGCGGCCCCGAGCGCGCAGCGCCAGAAGGCTACGGCGATAGCGGGGGCCTCTGCCAGCCGGATAAAGATGGCCGCCGCCGAGACGGCGAGCACCCCGACCGCTACGGCCGGGAGCGCGAGCCTACCCCGTACCTTATCCCGTACCAGACCAGCGCCCCCGTCTCCCTGGCGAGCTGTCCCCGCCGCGACCACCTCCCGCGCCACATAGGACTGGCGTACACTGGCTCGGCCCAAGCTTCGAGCCCCGCTCGCTCGAAGGCCGCCACCGTCCGGACGCAGTGTAGCGGGTCGGTGACGACGAGCACGCACCGGACCCCGAGCTTGCGGGCCATGCCCGCGACGAGCCGGGCCGAGTCCCAGGTGTTGAGCGCCAGGTCTTCGAGCACGACTGCGCCGTCCGGCACACCCTCCTCGCGCAGCACGCGCCCCATTACCTCGGCCTCCGCCGGCGGGTGCTTCCCGAGGCCGCCCGTCGGTATTAGCATACGCACCCTCCCGCGCGCGTAGAGCCCGGCCGCGTGCAGCACCCTCGCCTCGAGCGTCCTGCTCGGCCTCCCGCCCGGGAGCACCTCGGTGCCGAGCACCACCCCCACGTCTACCTCGGCGGGAGCGGGAGGCAGCGTAGCCCCCAGGTAGACGTCGAGCAAGGCGCGCAGCCGCCCCGCGATCCCGGCCAGGGTGCCGGTGTTCAAGAGGCGTCCTCACGGCGTGCCCGGGCGAGATCCCCTGGCGAGTTCACGTTCATGAGGAAGAGGTCGGGGTCCCCGAACCGTCGCAACCCTCCCTCCACGTACTCCACCCCGTCGAGCGTCCCGACGAACTCGCGCACGGACCGCACCCCCCGATCGAGGGCCGACCGCACAGCCGGCAGCACCTCGCGGTCGTAGGCCGCGCACAACGGATGCGTCCGGCCTCCGTGACGTGGCACGACGGCGCAAGCGCCGGGCTCCTCGAGCCGCTCGAGCAGATAACCGACAAGTTCCGTCGGCAAGAAAGGCAGGTCGCCGGCGGCAACGAAGACCGGCCGGTATCTTGCGGCGGCGAGGCCCGCCTCCATCCCGGCGAGCGGCCCCAGGCGGCCGACCCGCTTGTCGGGGACGAGCCGGACCCCTTCGAGCGGTGAAGTGTTCCTTCCGACCAGGATCACGTCCTCGCAGCTGGCCGAGAGGGCGGCGTGGACGCGCCGGATCAAGGGCACCCCGCCGACCTCGAGGGTGAGCTTGTCCCGGCCCATCCTGCGGCTCCCGCCGCCGGCGAGGATCACCCCGGACGCTCCGGCCGGAGGGCTCAGAGGCTCGGCTGGGGCGCCGCGGCTGCCCTCACGTCCACGATCTTCTGCCGCAGCGCCCTGACCCGCTCCTCGCGGGAGGGAGTGGGCCAGCGGCGGGCGAGGCGTTTGGCGAAGGCGAGATCCACGGCGGCCGAGTGCACCCTGCGGGCTCCCGTCCACGCGCCCAGGCGACCCGAGAAGATCAGGCGCAGGTAGTAGCCCGTCCTGCGGAAGAAGGTCGGGAGGAGGGCGTACTCCTCGGGGCTTATGAGGCCATCCTCGACCTCGCCGCGCAGCTCGCCCCTTATCGTACGCCGCTCGAAGGCGAGCCACAAGATGATTATCACGAGGTACGTGAGCACTACCACGAACATGAAGACGTAGGCCACCGGCCCCAGCGTCGTGGCCAAAAAGTTGAAGATTGCGTGCAGGAAGATGGCGCCGAGTAGCCCGAACAGCGGCGGGAAGATCCTCATCGCCCTGTTGTGGATAAAGGGGATCAGACCGATCCCGATCCCCGTGAGGGAGGTGAAGGCGGCGTGGGCGAAGCCGCCGAGGATCCGGCGCACCAGGAAGGTCTCCGCCCCGTACTGCATGCCGTAGAGGATGTCCTCGGCGAGCGCGAACCCGAAGCCGACGGCCGACCCGTAGACGATACCGTCCATGACCCCCGCGAACTCTATGAGGCGCCGGCTGCGCGACGCGAGGTAGGCGACGACGAAGATGATGAGCAGCGCCAGCCCCTTGGTGGACTCCTCGACCACCGGCGCCACGAAGACCGCCGTCAGGAAGCCCGCGACCTGCTTCGTGACGATCGCCTCGAACGTGAGAGCAGCCAGGGTGTTGAAGACGAGCGAGATGGTCGTCGCCACGGCGAAGCCCCAGATAAAGACGGGCACCACGTAGCGCAGCGGCTCCCGCTCGTAGAGGTCGATGGCCCGGATAAAGAGGAGGTACAGGATGGTCTGGATCACCCCGGCCCAGATGAGCGCCCCGCTCAGATTCACCGCCGCCAGACCCCGCAAATATGCATGCGCAGCAGTATACCCACTCTTTGTTGGTAGAATACCTCCAGTGGACAGGCGCGCAGAGGAGAACGTTGGATAGAGAGCCCCACGACCGCACCTCGGTGGTCGACGCGATGCGCCACCTCACGCACGGGGTCTACGTGCTCGGCACCAGGCGCGGACGCCAGTCGAACGCGATGACGGCCTCGTGGGTAATGCAGACCTCGGAGCGCCCCCCTTGCGTCGCCGTCGCCGTACGCGACGACCGCTACTCCCACGACATGATCCTGGAGAGCGCCACCTTCGCCCTGAGCGCCCTGCGCGACGACCAGGTCGACGTCGCCACGCACTTCTCGGACACGAGCGGCGAGTACCACGACAAGCTGCAGGGGGTCCCCTACGGCCTGACCCCGGGCGGCTCGCCGTTCCTCCTCGACTCGCTCGCCTACCTCGACTGCATGGTCATGGACACCGTCCGCGCCGGCGACCACACACTCATAGTCGGCGAGGTGACCGCCGGCGAGACCCTCGCCGAGGGATACCCCCTGATCTACGACCCCACCGAATACGAGGAGGCCCTGCGCTAGATGCCTCCCGACCGGGAGGCCCGCCTCCAGGAGCTCGGCCTCGAGCTGCCCGCCGTCCCCCAGCCCGCAGGGTCCTACGTCCCCGCCACCCGCGCGGGGAACCTGATCTTCACCGCCGGCCAGCTCCCCTTGGAAGCCGGCGAAGTGCGCACCACCGGCAAGGTCGGCGACGCCGTCCCGGAAGAGGAGGCCTACCGGGCGGCCCGCCTCTGCGCCCTCAACGCCATCGCCGCCGCGGCGGCCGAGGCCGGCGGCCTGAACAGGATTCGCCGCATCATAAAGGTGACCGGGTTCGTCGCCTCTGCGCCTGGCTTCAACGCCCAACCGCAGGTGATCAACGGTGCCTCAGAGCTTATAGGCGAGGTCTTCGGAGAGGCCGGGCTGCACGCCCGCTCGGCGGTCGGCGTCGCCGAACTGCCCCTGGACGCCCCCGTCGAGGTCGAGCTGGTCGCGGAGCTCGAAGCCTAGCCTCGAGCAACCACCTGCACGCACCACATCCCCTCTCCCGCCAGGTTTAAAAATCTGTTTGATCGGATATAGTTACTATCATGTACAACCGGGAGGGATGCATGGATACCACGCTGCGGAAGACCGCGCAGATAAAGCTTTACACGGGTGATTACTGCGCGTATTGCCGGGTAGTGAGGAGGGAGCTCGAGCGGCTGGGGCTCGATTACGAGTCGGTGGACGCCGACCTCGACGGGCGAGACGAGGTGATACGCCTCTCCGGCCAGCGGGCTATCCCGATCCTGACCATCGACGACGAGGTGCTCGTGGACTCCTCGAGCATCATCAGGGAGTTGCGCCGACGCTACGCCTGAGCCCTACAGGCCCGGGGACGGGCCCTCCTCCGGGCTGCCGGTGAGCTGTTCGAGGACGTAGTTCGCGTAGAAAGCTATCGAGTCTTCGGGGCCTTCCAGCAGGAAGGCGCGCGCCTTGCCGATGGGGTCCAGGACCAGCCACCCGACCTCTAGCACCGGGCCCTCGCCCCAGTCCTGGTCGGAGCGCCAGGCACCGGGGTGGTTGGCGTTACGGCTGATGATCTCCCCGACGAAGCAGCCCAACCCGACGACCAGCGAGTCGAGTATCGGCGGCGCCTCGTCCTCCTCGAGCGCGGCCATCAGCAGCTCCTCGACGAGGGGCAGGTACCCGGGCTCGTAGCCCAGGTCCGCAGCCCAGTGACGGCTCGCGGCCTCACGGAAGTGCGCCGCCGACTGTTCGGGTCTTTCGGGGTCGGCGCCTGTCATGGCCAGCTGCAGCAGCGCGGCCGGAGAGGTGCCGAAGAAGAACCAGATCTCCCGCGGTACCGGGTAGGCGCTCATGATCTCGAGCCTGGCCCCGGCGTGCTCCGAGCCGCGGAGCACTGCAGCCTTGTTGATCGCCTCCTCGGTGGTGCGGGGGTCCCAAGGCCCGGTCTCGACCTCGACGAAGACGTCGTCCCCGTCGCGCCGGAGGTGTATCGGGAGCGCCACGTTCCCGAGGGGGCTGCTGACCTCTTTGAAGAGCTCCCGGATATCTGCTCCTCGCTCCTCTAGCTCGGTGGCCACCTTCAGGATGGTCGCCGGGCGGGGGGCGTCGCGCTCAACGCGTATGGATGCGAGGCTGCCCTCCCGGGGTGCTGCGCCCCCCTCGGGCGTGTCGCCGCCGTTTCCCCAGAGCATCCGGTCAAGCCTCCCCGGTCGCTGTCCTCTACGAACCAGCAGATTCTAGCAACCGGCGAGGGTTGTCGACAGCGGGGACGATGGACTAACCTTACCGCCATGCCCGGACAAGAGTTTCTCCTGATACGTCACGGACAATCGACGGCGAACGCCAGCGGCGTCTGGCAGGGACAGATGGAGTTCCCGCTCTCGGAAGAGGGCCGGGAACAGGCCCGTCTCGCGGGGAAGGCCCTGGCGGGAGTGAGGCTCGACGCCATCTACTCGAGCCCCCTCGGCAGGGCCTTGGAGACGGCCGAGATAATCGCCCGCGAGACGGGTTTTGGGAACCCGGTAGTCCCGCTGGAGGGCCTCATGGAGCGACGCGGCGGCTCGCTGGAGGGAACGACGCACGCGGAGCGCGAGGCCCGTAGCCCGGAGTTCACTAAGAAGCTCCTCTCGCTCCCCGAGGAGGAACGCTGGACCCTCGTCGGGGCCGAGACCGACGAGGAGGTGCTCGCGCGGTTCGAGAAGGCGCTCTCCGGCATCCGGGCGCGCCACGCCGACGGGGAACGCCTCGTGGTCGTCTCGCACGGCGGCGTGATGCGCGCGTTCCTCAGGTACCGCTTCGGGCCAGGCGTACTGCCCGGCGCCGAGCGGGCAGCGAACGCCTCGATCACGCGCGTCGAGTGGGAGGCCGACGAAGAGCCGAAACTGCTGGAGGTGGCCTCGACGCGGCACCTCACCTCCGCCCCGCGCGCCTCCGTCACGGAGTAGGGTACGCCGTCTCCGGTCGGGCCAGCGGCGCGAGACCCTACTAGAGAGTGTTTGGCAGAAATCTCCCATCCGAGTGCTGCGCCCATCACTCCAAGGGAGTAAGATGTAATCGTTACGTGACAATAGGAACTCACGTGACAGAGCAGGATAGAGCTACCTGCTCTCCTCCTAGACCGAGGGCTAGCTCCCCCAACAGCAGAGCAAATCAGGGAGGTCCAGAATGGCTTTCTACCTCATGCGCTTCAGCTACACGCCTGCGACGTGGTCGAAGCTGATGCAAAACCCTGAAGATCGCCGCGATGCAGCGCGCGCGTACATAGAACAGGTGGGGGGCGCCCTACACGGCTTCTGGTATGGCTTCGGCGAATACGACGGCTACGCGATCTTAGAGGCGCCCGACAACGCCTCGGTGGCCGGCGTCGTGCTTGCTATCACGGCAGGCGGCGCCCTGGCCTCGGTCGAGACAACGGTGCTGATGACCGTGGAAGAGACGCTCGAGGCGCTCTCCAAGGGCAACAGCATTAGCTACCGCCGCCCAGGAGAGTCGCCAGCGACCTGAGAGCGAGTTATCCCCGCGGGCGCAAGAGCGGCGCGAACTTTCCCGCTGCTACCCGGTAGGCTCCTTGCGTCTCATCCGAGACGCCTACCACGCCTGACCGGTTTGCAAACTGGCTCTAGGCAACGGGCCGGACGCGGCGCGCGTTGGGCCCGCGGTCGTTCCGGCCGACCTCGTACTCGACCTCGTCGTTGGGCGCCAGGCTGGAGGGATCTACCTGCACCTCGGAGTGGTGGACGAAGAGGTCGTCGCCCGTGGGCCGCACCAGGAACCCGTAGCCCTTCTCCGCGTCGAACCACTTGACGCGACCGCGCTCTCGCGGCTGGGCTCCGGTGTCTTCCTGGCTGCCGTCCGCGGAGGTGGTGCGCGCGGCTCCGTTACCGTCCGTGCTGGCCGCCTGGGTCTCGCCGCGGTCGGCCTCGAGGACTATGGAATCCTCGGCCACCTTCACGGTGACCGCCTCTACGCCCGACCAGTGTTCCTTCCAGATGGGATCTTCTGCGACGGCCGGGTCGAGCCACAACCCCCAGCCCTCGCGCTCCCCGTGGTCGAGGACGCCCTCGAAGACGCTCTCCGGCTCGCGCGGGCCGCGCTCGCGGCGGTAGATGTCGTTGCGGGAGCGGAACGACTGCACCGAAGAGGCGCTAGTCCCCAGGGCGTCGGCGATCCAATCGTCCGTCTTGCCCGCCTCGACCCACTCCCTTATCTGCTCCATGTGCGGTTTTAACGCTATGCGCTTCTTGGAATCTGCCATGCTGACGCGCGCTCCTTCTTGCCTCTCAACCGGTGCCTCTGGTGGTGCGGTTCTTATGCGACCGATTCATGAACTTCCGTCGATGTTGGTGGGCATTCTAACACCTCGCCGCCGGGCTCAGTCGCCGTCTTCCCGGTCCGAGGCGCCGGGGGTCCCGCCCCGCCCCGTCTCCGGGGTGTCCGGGTCTTTCCTGTCGCCCGTCTCCTGATCCACGCCCGGGGCGTCCTTGGCCTGCGGGTCCTGCACCCGGGTGGGCTCCTCGCCCCTGCCGGGGTCCTCGCCGGTCGCGCTGCGGGCCCCCCTGTCCCCGGGGCTCGGCTTCTCTTCCCTGGCCTCCGCCGCGGCGCCGCCCTTTACCTCTCCGCCTTCCGAAGCTACCCCCTCCTCGGAGGAGTCTTCCTCTCCGTCCTCCTCCGGCGGCTCTCCGGGCTCCGTCGCTTCGCGCGGCGGCTCGGGAAAATCGGTGCGGCCCTCGCGGGCGAGTTCCTCGAGCATCTCCCCGACGACCGGGCCCGGCAGCTCCAGGTGCATGGCGAGCTCCTCGGCGCGGGCCAGGACCTCATAGTCGTCGGCCGCGGCCCCGTACCCGAGCGCCTCGAGAGCGCGCGCGACGTTCTCCGAGGGGACCAGGGTATTGCCGCCCGAGATCAGGCGCAGGTACTGGAGCAGGCGGAGGTCGAAGGCTCCCACAACCCCCACCACCGGCTCGGTCTCGAGGATGCGCCTCCGGATAAAGAGGCGGGTGTCGTAGCCGTCGGCCCAACGCCTCAGGACCTCGCGCTCGTCGACGTAGTTGTACTGGGCTACCCGGTGCTGGAACTGCCCGAGCAGCCGCCCGGTCAGGACCCGAAGGCTCTCGTCGCCGAAGAACCACGAGTCGTCCTCGACGTTGAGGAGGGCGCTGAGCCGCGGGATGGTGAGGGGCTCCTCCTCGTCCTCGAAGGTGTCGCGGAAGCGGCGCACCGTCTCGCGGACCTCCTCCTGGGGACGCCCGCTCCTGGCCAGAGCTGCCTCGTAGATCACCAGCGCCGCCGTCTCGTGCTCTCTCGCGAGCTCATCGACGCTGCGGGCGGCCCGCTCCAGCCTCGCGTCGTAGTCCTCCAGGTTCCTAATCTTCCAGGCGGCCTCTACGGCCCTGTTCGCTAGCTCAACCACCGTCTCTCCTCGATGTCTTGCAAGGTTCGATCCTCCGGGCGTCCAATATACAGCATCCTCCCCGCACCTAAAGGGTGCGCCTGAGACCGTAGACGCCGGGGGCCGTCTGCACGAACGGGCTCTCGGGGTTGTCCCGGACGTCCACCGAGAGCCGGGCCCGCATCGTGTTCTGGGGGGTGCGCCCCGCGCTGTTTAGGTAGCCGCTCTCCAGGGCCAGCTCCGTTATGTCCGAGTAGTGCAGCGGGTGGCCGACCTCCCGGAGGACCTCCTGCGCGGCGGCCTTGAAGTCCACGGCGTCTAGTCGAGCACCTCGGCGGAGACGGCGGGGTAGGCCCCGATCAGGCTCACGTACGGGCAGTGCTCCTCCAGCGCAGCGAGCGCCCGCCGCACCCGGTCCTCGTCCGGGTGGCCGTCGAAATCGGCGAAGAACACGTACGTCCAGGCCCGCTTGCGGCTCGGGCGGCTCTCTATGCGGGTGAGGTTGATCCCCTCCTCCGCGAAGGCTGCGAGCGCGTCCCGCAGGACGCCGGGGCGATCCTTGACCGAGAAGACGACGCTCGTCTTGTCCCTGCCCGTCATCCCGGCCCACGCGCGGCCGAGCACTATAAAGCGGGTAGCGTTGGTGCGAGCATCCTGGATGCCGCGGGCCAGGACGTTCAGCCCGTGCGCCTCGGCGGCGAGTACGCTCCCGACCGCGGCCACCCCCTGCTCGCGGGCGGCGCGGCGGGCCGCCTCCCCCGTGGACTCGACCTCCTCGAGGCGCGCGCCGGGCAGCTCGTGGCGCAGCCAGGTCGATGACTGCGAGAGCGCCATGGGATGGGAGCAGACCACCTTCACGCGATCCAGGGAAGGCTCCGAGGAGATCAGGTTCTGCGAGACCGCCAGGTAGGTCTCGCCGCAGATCTTCAGAGGGCTGTTCATCAGCTCGTCCAGCGTGTGGGTGACCGCGCCCTCCATCGAGTTCTCGACCGGGACGATGCCGTAGCCGGCCTCGCCGCGCTCCACGCGCGTGAAGACCTCGGCCACCGTCGCCTGCGGCGCGAGCTCCACGCTCGCCCCGAACGAGCGCAGGGCTGCCTCGTGGGTGAAGGTGGCCTCGGGCCCGAGATAGGCGACCTTCAGGCTGGCCTCGAGCGAGATGGAGCTCGAGATGATCTCCCGAAAGACGGCCTCCAGGCCCCGCGCCGGGAAGTCGCCCGCGCCGAGCGATGCCACCCGGTCCAGGACCGCCCGCTCGCGCGCCGGCGCGTAGGCTTCGAGGCCGTTTTCGCGTTTGATCTCCCCGATCTTGCGCGCCAGACGCGCCCGGCGGTCGAGCAGGCGCACGATCTCCTCGTCCACCGCGTCAATCCCGGCGCGGAGCGCTCCTATCTCGTCTGTGGTCTCGTTCAGTGCGTCGGAGGAATACATAAGCGTGCGGCCTTTCGGTGGGGGTCTACGCGTCGACTAGCGTAGGAGGAGCGAGCAACCGGGTAGCGCTGCTCGCCCCTCCCCGGTAAATCGCCGAAATGCCGCGTCCGCAACCCGCATAACAAGGCCAAAGTACCAAAAGAACACGGTCGCTGTCAAAGACCTAGAGGACGATCAACAGCGTCGCGACGACGGCCGCGAGCCCGAACCGGTAGTAGGCGAAGGCCCGCAGGGAGTGGTGGACTACGAAGCGCAAGAAGAACCTGATCGCCAGGTACCCGACGACGGCCGACGAGACAAACCCCGCGGCGAACATGAGCGCCTGCGAGCTATCCATCCCCTGCGATGCCACCTCGGCGAGCTGCAAGGAGCCGGCTCCCGCGATGATGGGGACGCTCATCAGAAACGAGAAGCGCGCCGCCTCCTCCCGGCGCAGACCCAGGAAGAGCCCGAGCGTGATCGTCGCTCCCGAGCGCGAGACGCCGGGTACGAGCGCCGCAGCCTGCGCGAGCCCGATGCCGACCGCCTCTGCGAAGCGGAGCTTGTCCGCCCGACGGGTCTTTGTGCCCACGGCCTCGCCGACTATAAAGAGGATGCCGACCGCCACCAGGTTGAAGACCACCACCCACGGGCTGCGCACGGTCTCCTCGAAGAAGCCCTCGAGAGTGAACCCGATCAGGGCCGCCGGGACTGTCGAGGCGAGGATCAGGTACGCGAGCCGCTGGTCCGGGTCGGCGAGGTTCCTCCCGCCCGGCGAGAGCGAGCGCACGAACGCCCCGGCCATCCGGAGCAGATCCCGCCAGAAAAAGGACACCACGGCGACCAGGGTGCCCAGGTGCAGCGCCACGTCGAACGGCAGCCCGAACCTGTCCTGGTCGAGCCCCAGGAAGTACTGCCCGAGCAGGAGGTGCCCCGAGCTCGATACCGGCAAGAACTCGGTCAGCCCCTGCACCACGCCGAGCAGTATCGCTTCTAGAAACTCGAGCAAGCCCTACGCCTTCCGCCGCTCGCCAGACCCAGCGGGCACACTATAGCTCAGGACGCCCGCTGCGCGGGCTTTCAGCACGCTCCGGCCTCCGCTCTCAGCACGCATCGCCCTGGCTTCGCCAGCCCTCGCTCTCAGCTACTTCCCTTCGGGGACCTTTCCCGGCGCGCCTCGCGCGGCCGCTTCGAATGGCGCGCCGGAGGGCGGCACGAGACGACTTGCTGACAAGCGAGGCGAAGCCGAGGCGTGCTGACAAGCTGCCGAAGGCCGGAGCATGCTTACTAGCTCTACGGGCGTCCGAGCTCGGCGAGGGCGCGCGAGTCCTTGAGGGTGATGCGGCCGGCCTCGATCTCGATGAGGTTGCGGTTGCGCATCTCGTTCAGCACCTTCGTGACCGACTCCCGGGTCGAGGCTACCATCGCCGCGAGGTCCTGGTGCGTGAGACGAAGGTCAATGGTCACGACGCCGTCCTTCCTCTCGCCGAACTTCTGGGCCAGTATGGGCAGCAGGTTGGCGAGCCGGACCTCGGTCTCGCGCGGCAACAGGCACTTGACCAGCTCCTCGTACTGCACGAGACGCAGCTCGAGGAGGGTCATGAGCCTGAACGCCACCTGCGGTTCGCGGCGTACCGCCCGCTCGACGAAGACCTTGGGAACCTTGGTGACCCTGCACTCCGTGACTGCCTCGACGTAGGCGCGCTGCCTCGCCTCCCCCTCGAACGCCAGGTGGCCGAAGATGTCCCAGGGCCTGAGCAGCCTCAAGGTCGCCTCCTTGCTCCCCGAGTACGGCCGGAAGACTTTCAAGACGCCGGAGGTCAGCACGTAGAGCGCGTCACCGTACTCGCCCTCACGGTACACGGCGTCCCCCGGTGCGTAGGTCCGGTCGGCGGTGGCGATGCCCATGTCGTCGAGCAGCTGCAACAGCTTTCGACACTCCTGCTCCTGCAACTCCGTGTACTCTGGGAACGAGGGATCAACGTCCACCACGAACCCCCCTACCGGAGCCGATTGTTACGAAAATGCTTATGATGGATCCTTTAAGACGAGACTGCTACACGTTGCTACATTGTACATTATCGGGCCGTTAGGGTCCTCCTGTAGCCTCGGGCGCGAGGCTTGATATAGAATGGTACCATCGTCACCGGGCTGTAGAGAGGAGATTCGTTGCTGCGCGAACGTGTGGCTTTCCTGATCATCATCGCGGTTCTGATCGTCTTGTTCGCCCTTACCTTCGCCATACTGGGCAAGGGAGCATACGAGCCCGGCGGCGAAGCGCCCCTGCCCGCCTACCCGGTCTCGGCTTAACCCTCGGGGCGCTACCCCCTAACTTCGGGTTCGCGCTCGACGGCGACCTCGTATGAGCTCATACTGGGGTGCCCACGCAGCAGGCCCTCGGAGCCGCCACGCCCGTGGGCCCTGGCGAACTCCTCGCTGTGAACCCACGATTCGAAGGCTGCGCGGTCGCGCCACCGGGTGACGACGAGCACCTCGTCGCCAGCTTCGGACTTGAGGACCTCCATCGAGACGAAACCCGGGAAGCCCTGGACGTCGCCCCGGCTCTCGCGGAACCTCTCGACTACCCGGTCCGCCTTCCCCTCCTTGACGGGGAGGCTGTTGAAGATAGCTATCACGAGGAATCCAGGATCAACGGGCCACTACTATCCCGCTGCCGCCGACTCGCTTGGCCATCTTGAGCGCTTTCAGGGTCTCGCCAACCAGCTCCTGGGCATTCGCCCCGTGCTCGGGGTACTCGGCCACCCCGACGTCCACCTCGAATCCGTCTTCGTCGTCTCCGGCGAGGCGCTCGAGGACGTCCTCCGCAACGCGGTAGGCGGCCTCGCTGCCCATTCCCGGGAGGATCGCGGAGATCTCATCGTCCCCGAAGCGGGCGCAGACTGCCTCCTCGGATGCGGACGCCCGCACCGCGTCGGCGAGCCTGCGCAAGACTTGCCGCGCGCGCCTGACCTTCCCCGCCGCGACGGTCTCCGTGAAGCGGGCGACGTCGAAGATGGCCAACGAGAGCCTCTCGTGCGAGGCCACCGCCTGGGGGAGGAGCAACCGGTTGAACTGGTCCCGGTCCGGCAGCCCGGTCACGAGATCCGTGGCCGCGGCCCGGCCGAGGGCCTGCTCCATCTCGCGACGTACGATGGCGTCGAAGGCCTCGAGACCGGCCTCCGTCACCCAGTCGGAGGCCTGCATCAACTTGAGGAAGAAGGCGGAGACCTCCCCCCCGCCCAGGGCCGACAGGTCCACGCCCTTCTCGACAGTGCGCCAGATGCACCGCCGCAGGGCGGCGAAATCTTCTATGACCCCCACGGAGTCGCGTCCCAGCTCGTGCTGGTTCTCGGCTATCTCGCCCACCAGACCGCGGACGGCGCCTCCCCGGGTGAAGGTCTCGACGGAATCCGGGCTTTGCAGGAAATCTATGAACACCGAGACCAGCTGTTCCATGTTTGTCGTCAGCCGCGAGTAAGCTCCGTCCTCCGCGTCCCCGCGCCGAGCCTCCCGCCACGAAGCCACGATGTTCGGGAGTTCCTGGCGTATCCAGCCGGGGATGCGTGAGGCGCTTTCCGTGCCCCTTTCACTACCCCTATCCATGCCCCTAGTATAACCTCGCCGGCAGGACTGTCGCCCGGCGCCCGGCGATGGCCCGCGGCGGTGATCTCGATCACAACCATCCGCCGCGCGAGGAAACCTTTTTCGACGTTCTTGCGTATATGTGTCTGCGGATCGAGAAGAAGACGCCTCGAGGAGGGCGGGACAGGTTTAGGAAGTTGGCGTCGAGGGAAAATTAAGAGTAGTTTCTAAAACTGATTTCGAGTAGAATCGCATTTCTCAAGGAGGGCGAGTTGGCGACGAGCTTAGAGAAAAGACCGGATACCGCCAGGAGTGGGCGGGAGTCGGAGACCCCCGAGCTGCTGGCCAAGTACCTGGCGCACATCGGCCAGGGCGAACTGCTGACGCACGCCGAGGAGATAGAGCTCTCCAACAGGGCCAAGGCAGGCGACAAGCGTGCCAGGCAGCGCCTCATCGAGAAGAACCTGAGGCTAGTGGTCTCCGTGGCCAAGAAGTACCGCGGTTACGGCCTCCCCTTCGAGGACCTCATCCAGGAGGGCAACATAGGCTTGATGAAGGCTGTTGAGAAGTTCGACCCCGAGCGGGGCTTCCGCTTCTCCACCTACGCCACCTGGTGGATACGTCAGGCGGTGCAGCGGGCCGTTGCGGACAAGGGTCGCACCATAAGGGTGCCCGTGCACATGGGCGAGAAGATGAGGAAGATGGCCCGCACCTACAACGAGCTCTCGCTCGCTCTGGGACGGGACGCCACCGACGAGGAGGTCGCTGAGGATCTCGGGTGGAGCGTCGAGCAGGTACGCGACGTCAAGGGCGCGATGCCCGATGCGGGCAGCCTGCACCAGCC
>DATACV010000275.1:0-6179 GCA_036258875.1 Rubrobacteraceae bacterium | reverse complement strand
GCCGCCGGGGACGCTTATGGCGGGGATGCCCGCGAGGCTCGCCGGGACGGCGCAGATGTCCTGGAGGTACATCGCTAGCGGGTCGTCCGTCTTGGCGCCGAGCTCGAACGCCACCGAGGGCGAGGTCGGCGAGAGCAGGACGTCGTAGCGGTGGAAGGCGGCCCTGAAGTCTTCGATCATCTTGGTGCGCACCTTCTGGGCCTGGGCGTAGTAGGCGTCGTAGTAGCCCGAGGAGAGGGCGTAGGTGCCGAGCATGATCCTGCGCTTCGCCTCGGCCCCGAAGCCCCTCTCCCTCGTCCTGCGGTACATCTCGTGCACACCGTCGGCCGGAACTCGCAGGCCGTAACGGACGCCGTCGAAGCGGGCCAGGTTGGAGGAGACCTCGGCTGGCGCGATGATGTAGTAGGCCTCGAGGGCGTAGTAGGCGTGCGGCAGGCTTACCTCCCCCACCTCGGCCCCGGCGCCTTCCAGCTCTGCAGCCACCCGGCTCGTCACCTCGCGCACGCCCGCGTCGATCCGCTCGTCCACTAGCTCCGTCACCACGCCGACGCGCAAGCCGGAGACCCCGCCCTCCAGGCGCGCGAGGTAGTCAGGGACCTCGACGTTGGCGCTCGTGGAGTCGTGCGGGTCGTGGCCGGCGGTGGCCTGCAGGAGGAGCGCCGCGTCGCGCACGTCGCGGGTCATCGGCCCGATCTGGTCCAGAGAAGACCCGAAGGCTATGAGCCCGTGGCGCGAGACCCGCCCGTAGGTCGGTTTCAGCCCGACGATGCCGCACAGCGCCGCCGGCTGGCGCACCGAGCCGCCGGTATCCGTTCCGAGCCCCCACCAGCCCTCGCCCGCGGCCACGGCCGCCGCCGAGCCGCCCGAGGAGCCGCCGGGGACGCGGTCGAGGTCCCAGGGGTTGCGGGTCGGGCCGTAGGCCGAGTTCTCCGTCGAGGAGCCCATCGCGAACTCGTCCATGTTGGACTTGCCGACCATGATGGGGGCCTCGCCGAAGTTCAGGAGCGCCGAGGCGTCGTAGAGCGGCTCGAAGCCTTCGAGGATCTGCGAGCCACACGTCGTCCTCACCCCGCGCGTCGAGAGCACGTCCTTGACGACCAGCGGCACGCCCTCCCACGGCTTTATGCCGCCGTTTTGCAGACGCTCGTCCACGGCCTCGGCCCGCCGCAGGGCCAGCTCCGGGGTCGGGGTGATGAAGGCGTTGATCTCACCCTCCACCTCCTCGACGCGCGCGTTGGCGGCCTCCGCAGCCTCGCGGGCCGAGACCTCCCTCGAACTCACCTTCTCCGCCAGCTCGTGGGCGGTAAGGTCCAGCAGCTCGCTCATCTCAGTCTATCCTCGGGACCGCGAAGAGACCGTCTATGGGCTCGGGGGCGGGGGCGAGCGCCTCCTCGCGCGTCAGCTCGCCGCGCGTCTCGTCCGGGCGGAAGACGTTGGTGAGGCTGAGCGGGTTCGCGGTGGGTGGCACGTCGGCGAGGTCGAGCTCCTGGATCTTCTCTATGCTGCCCAGGATCGCGCCCAGCTGCTCGCCCATCCTGGTTACCTCTTCGTCGGTGAGCCCCAGCCGGGCCAGGTTGGCGACGTGTCGTACCTGCTCCTCGGATATCATCTCTTTCTCTCTCCCGCTCTCGCGTGCAAAGGATTATATTAGCGCAGCTTCCGCCGTCGTCCGCGCGGCCTGGAGCGCGTTGTGCAGCAGCATCGCCCGCGTCATCGGCCCGACGCCGCCCGGTACAGGAGAGATCCAGGCCGCTACCGGCTCGACCTCCTCGAAGCGCACGTCTCCCACCAGTCCCCCTTCTTCCCTGCGGTGGATGCCGACGTCAACGACGGCCGCTCCCCCTTTCACGTGCTCCGCGCCGACCATCTCGCGCCGCCCGGCGGCGACGACCAGGACGTCGGCGCGGCGGGTTACCTCCGGGAGATCCCGCGTCCGCGAGTGGCAGACGGCCACGGTAGCGTTCTCGCGAAGGAGCAACTGCGCCAGAGGCTTGCCGACGAGGTTCGAGCGCCCGACGACCACCGCCTCCGCGCCCGAAAGCTCGATGCCGTGGGCCTTCAGGAGCCTGATCACCCCGTGCGGGGTGCACGGCAGGAGGCTGGGGAGGCCGACCGCGAGGCGTCCGGCGCTCTCGGGGCTCAGGCCGTCGACGTCCTTGGCGGGGTTTATGCGCGAGATGAGGGGCACGGGGTCGAGACCGCCGGGCAGCGGGAGCTGGATAAAGAAGCCGGAGACGGCAGGATCGCCGTTGAGCTCTTCGACGAGCGCCGCCAGCTCCTCCTGCGGGACGTCGTCGGGGAAGCGATGGTCCCTCGAGTCGATGCCTACCTCGGCGGAGTCGCGCTGCTTCATGGCGACGTAGGTCGTAGAAGCGGGGTCTTCGCCGACGAGGATCACGTCGAGGCGCACGGGGACACCCCTCGCTCTGAGATCCGTCACCCCGGCTGCGACCTCGGCGCGCACCTCGGCCGCGACGGCCTTGCCGTCCAGGATCCTGGCCACCGGCGAGCTAGAGGACCGCTAGGAGCTTGGGGGCTACCTGCTTCTTGCGGCTCATGACGCCGGGGAGGTCTATGACGCCTTCTCTGGCCCTCGCGTCGAACGCCCTCTCGACGGGGGCGCAGTCGCCGGCGCACAGGAGCTCGGTTCCTCCAGCGATGATGTCCGTCACCATGAGCGCCGAGAAGAGGTAGCCGTTGTGGGCGCGCAGGTCCTCCAGGGCCTCGAGCAGCTCGTCCCTGCGGTCCAGGATGCCGGTCCCGACGGTCTCCACCTGGGAGATGCTCATCTTCTCTCCCGCGCTCGTCCCGTACTCCTTGGCGTCGCGGTTCACGATCTCCTCTGCCGAGAGACCCGAGACGTCGGAGGAGGCCTCGAACATCTCCTTGCCGAACTCCTCGGCGTCCACGCCGAGCATCCCCTCCAGGTACTTGACGACCTCCCGGTCGCGCTCGGTCGTTGTAGGCGAGTTGAGGATCACGGTGTCCGAGAGGACTGCCGCGAGCAGCATCGTCGCCGTGCTCTCCTCGGGCCGCAGGCCGCTCGCCTTGAAGCGCTCCACGATAAGGGTCGCCGTCGAGCCCACTGGGTCGAAGGTGGCCGGGATCGGGGTAGTCGTCTCGATGTCGCCGATGTGGTGGTGGTCCAGGATCTCGACGACCCGCGCCTTCTCGACCCCCTTGATGCTCTGCCCGATCTCGGCGTGGTCCACGAGGAGGACGCGCCTCGGCTCAGGGTGTACGAGGTCGGTGCGCGAGACCAGGCCGAGGGGGACGTTGTCCCGGTCCACGGCGATGGCCGCCCTGTAGTGGACCTCCATGACGGAGGGGGTTATGTCGGTTAGCAGGTCGTCTGGGTCGACGGTGAGCGGGTTCTCGCTCATCACCTCCCAGCAGGGGACGGAGAGCTGGATCATGCGGCTCGTCACGTAGGAGTCCAGGGGAGAGAGGACGACGGTCGTCCCTCTCTCCTGCGCCATCTCGAGTACCTCGTCGTCTGGCCTCACCCCGTTGGAGACTACCAGGACCTCGGCGCCGAGCTCCACAGCCCGGCGCTGGGCGTCCGGCCTGTCGCCGACGACCACCAGGTCCCCGCTCCTTATGTGCTGGCCCATCGACGCGACGTCGCGCGCGATCACCCACAGCCTCCCTGAGGAGGCGCGGTCGTCCCCGACGAGCATCTCGCCTTCGAGGACCTCCACGATCGCACCCACCCAGACCGGGCTGCTCTCGAAGTTCGAGGGCTCCCTGGACTCCCTGACGTACATGCGGGCCAGGTCCCTCTCCGTGATGATCCCCACCAGGGCTCCGTCGTCGTCGACGAGCGGGATCTGGCCGATGTTCCGCTTGGCCATCGCGAGGCCTACGTTGCGAAGCGGGTCGTCCCTGTGCGCCGTGACCAGGTCCTCTTTCATCACGTCCTTTACCCGGAGCATGATGTGCCGCAGGAGCTTCGGGCTCTCCGCCCCGCTCTTTTTGAGGGCCCACTCGGTCTGGGCGTTCACCTCCCCGAGACGAGCCGGCACGTAGAGGTTCTCCGGGTCCACGAGGTTCTTGTACTCTGCGTAGGCTATGGCCGAGGCTATGGTGTCCGTGTCGGGGTTCTTGTGCCCCGTGACGTAGACGTGAGGCATACGCCCTCCTTCCAAAACCCTTCAGCGTCCCGCGGTTAGGGAACGTATCACACCTTCGTGCGGGCGTCCGTGCCGCGGGATCACTACACCCTGGTGAGAGGCGCGATCTCGGGCACGAAGACCCTCTCCTGCGCCCCGAACCTCACGACTACCCGGCCGCTCTCTGCCTCGACGACCTCCCCCACGCCGAACTTCGCGTGCCTGACCCTCTCCCCGGCGCGGAAAGGCACCGCCGCGGAGCCCACCCTCTCGGGCTCGCTTCGCCCACGGAGCGCCATCCCCCAGCCCCCGCGGCCAGCCCAGGAGCCGGTAACCGTGCCGGCCTTCAGCCCTTCGGGTATCTCCGCGAGGAAACGGGAGGGCATCTGGTACTCGCGCTCGCCCCAGTTCGATCGCAGCTTGGCGTAGGTGAGGGTGAGCGACCTCTTCGCGCGCGTGATCCCGACGTATGCGAGCCTCCGCTCCTCCTCGAGGTTCTGCTCGTCGAGGGAGCGGGCGTGCGGGAAGGTCCCCTCCTCCATCCCCACGACGAAGACGTGGTCGTACTCCAGGCCCTTGGCGTTGTGGAGCGTCATCAGCGCGACCCTCCCGCCCTCACCCGACAAGGCGTCCTGCTCGGAGTAGAGCGCCTGCTCCTGCAGGAATCCAGCGAGGGTCGGCTCTGGCTCGACGCGCTCGTACTCGCGGGCCGCGTTTATGAGCTCCTCCAGGTTCTCCAGGCGCGACTCGGACTCGACGGTGTTCTCCGCCAGGAGCTCGGCCCGGTAGCCCGACTCGTCGAGGATGGCCCCTATCAACTCCGTGGGTGCCACCTCCTGCGCGGCGACGCGCCAACCCTCGAAGAGGTTCCTGACCGCCCTGCACGCCTTCTTCGCGGCCCCCGTGAGATCTACCTCGTCCGCCTCCGCGAGCGCCTCGTAGAGGGAGAGGCCGTTCCTGCGGGCGTGCTCTTGCAACCGCGCGACCGAGGTAGCCCCGAGCCCTCGCTTGGGGACGTTGATTATCCGCTCCAGAGCGCCCGAGTCGGCCGGGTTGGAGATCACGGCGAGGTACGCCATGGCGTCCTTGATCTCCGCCCGCTCGTAGAACCTTACCCCCCCGACTACCTGGTACGGGACCCCCTCGCGCACCAGCACGTCCTCGAGCGCCCGGCTCTGGGCGTTGGTCCGGTAGAAGACGGCCATGTCCGCGGGCCGCACCCCGGCGTCTATGAGACGCTCGATCTCCGAGACCACGAAGCGCGCCTCGGAGTACTCGTCGCTGGCCGTGAAGACGCGGATGCGCTCCCCCGGAGGCCCCGCCGTCCACAACTCCTTGTGCTTGCGCGAGGCGTTGTTCGCGACTACCGCGTTCGCCGCGTCCAATATCGTCTGCGTCGAGCGGTAGTTCTGCTCCAGCTTGACTACCTTCGCCTCCGGGTAGTCCCGCTCGAAGTCCAGGATGTTCCTTATGTCAGCTCCGCGCCATGAGTAGACGGAGTTGTGGGTGACGATCCCCCCGGCGACGAAATTGTGCGTGCCCTCCACGTCGATGTCGTAGACCGGGCGGTCTAACCTAACCCTCTCTACCTTCTCGACGACGTCGTAGCCGCCCGCTGTGAACACGGCCATACCTGGTCGCACGGCGGAGGCCTGCTGGAAGGGCAGGGACTTCCCTCCCACGACGCTATCGCCGCCGTTCATGCCAAGACGGGCCACGCGCTGCACCGACACGTCGAGGACCGAGCGTATGCGCTCCACGATCCTCATGGCCACGCCATAGTCCTTGAAACTGGACTCGTAGCGCCAGCACCTGGATCCCTGCTTCGCCGGCCTGACCCCGAGCCCGATGCTCTCCAGCGCCTCGCGTCCCTCTTCGTCGCGGCCGACCATCGAGATACGGTGCATCGGCGTCCTGCCCCGCCGGTCACCGCACAGCGTCAACACCACGTTGCGCCGACGGCCGTTGTGGCTCTGCGGCAGGTAGTGTGGGGCGTCGTGACGCAGGCCGGCGTCGTCCAGAAGACGCTGCCCGCCTGCCTCGCTCTCGACGCCGGAGAACACCCGG
>DATACV010000274.1:0-3335 GCA_036258875.1 Rubrobacteraceae bacterium | reverse complement strand
AGGACCTCTTCAGGGTAGATGTTGAGCTTGGACCCGAAGCCCCCGCCGACGTCGGGCGCCACCACCCGCACCTGCTGTTCGGGCACCCCGCAGTGCACGGAGAGCAGGTACTTCAGGATGTGCGGGATCTGGGTCGAGGTGTAGACGGTGTACCCGCCGGTCACCGGGTCGGGGTTGGCCACCACGCCCCGCGTCTCGATGGCGTTCGGGATCAGACGCTGCTGGACGTAGCGCTCGCTGACCACCACGTCGGCCTTCGAGAAGGCCTCGTCGACATCACCGGTGGCGAGCTCCCAGACGAAGCTCTCGTTGGTCCCGAGGTCCTCGTGCACGAGCGGCCCGCCTTCCTGGACGGCGGCCTCGAGGTCCAACACCGGCTCCATCGGCTCGTATTCGACCTCGATGAACTCGAGGGCGTCCTGCGCCTTGTAGCGGTCGGTCGCCACCACCACTGCCACTATGTCCCCGGCGTAGTTGACCTCGTCGCGGGCCACGGGCCAGTGGTTGGGGATCTTCGTGTCGTCGGTCGGTATCCACGCGCAGAAGGTGCGCGTCTCCTCGTCTAAGGGCTGCCCGTCCGTGGCGTCGGCGGAGTCGGTGACGCCGGCCCCGTCCTGCCCACGCTCCTCGAAGCTAAGGCTGTAGCCGGTGACGGCCGCCGGGTTGGCCTGGGCGTTCTTGTCGTACTCGTCGGCGAGGTCGTCGCCGGTGAAGACCGCCACGACCCCTGGCTGGTCTCTCGCCCCCGAGACGTCTATGGAAGTTATCTTGGCGTGGGCGAAGGGGCTGCGGAGCATAGTCGCGTGTAGCATCCCCGGCAGCTTGATGTTGTCGGTCCAGTTCGCCCGCCCCGTGACGAGGGCGGGGTCCTCCTTGCGCGGTACGCCCCCGCCGATGTAGCGTTCCGGTGCTTCGGTCACTTGTCTCCTCCTCTAGGAAGCAGGCGTGGGCTGGCGGTTCGCGTGGGCCTGCGCCATCTGGACCGCCTTCACGATGTTCTCGTAGCCCGTGCAGCGGCAGAGGTTGCCCTCGAGGCCCTCCCGGATCTCCTCCTCGCTCGCGTTAGGCTTCTCCTTGAGGAGGCTTATGGAGGCCATGATCATACCGGGCGTGCAGTAGCCGCACTGCAACCCGTGCGCCTCGTGGAAGGCCTGCTGCATCGGGTGCCAGAGCCCGTTATCCGTGATGCCCTGCACCGTGGTGATCTCGTGCCCGTCGGCCTGTACCGCCAGGATCGTGCAAGACTTGACCGACTCCCCGTCGAGCAAGACCGTGCACGCCCCGCAGTTGGTGGTGTTGCACCCGGTATGCACGCCCCCGATACCGAGGTTCTCCCTGAGGTGGTGCAGCAGCAACAGCCGCGGCTCCACCTCCGCGACGTGCGCGCTGCCGTCCACCGTCATCTGGATCCTTCGCACTTGCCCTCCTTTCCCTCAGAGGCCCCGAAATAAGGGGTCGAATGGCCGACCGCTCACCCGAAACCCAAGGTTCCACGGTCCGCTCCGGGGTCGCCGTTAACGGGCTTACAAGCGTGGCGTTTCCCCGGTATTCTGGCGGTTTGCCGGCCTTTCCCCTTTCTGCTCCGACGTGCGCGCAGTTTAGCACAGGCTCTATTTCTCCGCCCATCCGCGAAGGGCGGCTTACAATCGTCCGGATGACGCCGAAATACCTCCAGCTTCCGCCCGTGGGAGGAGCCGCGCCAACGCGATGCCGCCGTCCGGTACGGCAGGGATGGGCCGGCCACGGCCGTGCCAGATCAGCCCTCACCGCCGCGCTTCTCCTCGCCGCCACGCTCCTGCTCGCCGCCTGCACCTCAGGGGGCAACGCCGCGTCCTCGCCGGCGTGCCCGCCCGGCGTCGGGCGCGGGATGTGGGACCTGAACCTCCCCTGGAGCGAGGACGAGAGGCCGGTCGGCGGGGAGGCGGGGAGGCTCCTGGAGAACCCGAACTTCGGGGCCACGCCGGAGGCGGCCGGAGACCTCGAGGCCGGGATCGTGGACGAGCGCCTGGTGGAAGCCCTCGGAGCCGTCGCGCGGGACCATCGCGTCTGCGTCGAGGCCTTCAAGGAGGGCCACTACTTCGAGCCGGGCGTCCCGGACGGGCCCCGCATCCCCGAGGGCTACGGCGAGGCCGGCGGCCTGCCCAACACCCACTACTTCGGGAGGGCGGCCGACGTGTGGTGGGTGGACGGGAAGCCCGTCGAGGGGAACGCCACGGACCCCGACGTGCTGGCCGTCGGGAGGATCCTCGCGGAGATGCCCGCGCGCAGGCGGCCGGACCAGATCATCGGCCCGGCAAGGTGGACAGAGGCCCTGGGCTACGGGCGCCAGCGGGGCTGGGTGCTGGAGCGCGACCAGCTCGAGCTGCACGAGGACCACCTCCACCTCGGCTACATGGACGAGAGGGGCACCCGCAACACGCGTTGAACGGACGACGGGGGCGGGAGAGCAAACCGGCCAACTCGTGCTACAGTCCGCCGCAGCGGTCGAAGCTATAAACCTAGGAAAAGAGCTCTAGCAAACATGGATATCGCGGTGATGGCCCAGGTCCTGTCTTCCCTCGCCACCCTCGTGGTCGCGCTGGGGATCCTCTACCAGGGACGGCAGGCGCGCAAGGCGCGCGACGACCACTTCCGCCCGCAGATAATAGTGGACGCGGACTACACCGGGCGCTTCACCACCAACATCGTCGTCCGCAACATCGGGGGCGGGGCCGCCAAGGACATCACGTTCGAGTTCTCGGCGCCCCTGCAGAGCACGAGCGGGTGGGACATCACCGAGCTGCCCTACTTCCGGAACGGCATAAACTTCATGGCCCCGCAGACCGACCTCCCCGCCGTCTGGGACTCCTACCAGAACGTGGTGCAGACGCTGCGAGAGAAGGACCTAACGGAGGGCATCACGATCACCTCGAGGTACAAGGACCTGCAAGGAGAGTCCTACCAGACGCAGTGGACGATCAACCCGCTCCTGCTCGAGGGGAGCGGGTACTCGGAGTACAAGGGCTATGAGGACGAGGTGCAGGCCCTGGAGGACCAGGCGAGGGCCCTGGAGAAGATCTCCTCGGAGATCGGCGAGGCGACAGGACGCCTCCGCGTGGAGGCGACGGACGACGGAAGCCCTGGCGGCGGACAAGGAGTATCGGGATGAGCGAACAGAGCGTGGGCAGCCGAGACCGTTCGGAGCTGAAGGCAGAGGTCGAGGTGCTCGCGGCCTCCGACGCGCCGGACGAGAGGGTACTGGAGGAGATCGTGCGGCTCGTCCACGAGGAGCACCCGCTCTGGGACTGGAGCGGCATCTACCTGCTGGTGGACGGGACGCTGGTGGTCGGACCCTT
>DATACV010000273.1:0-4606 GCA_036258875.1 Rubrobacteraceae bacterium | reverse complement strand
CGCGTCACCGCCGACCTCTCGGCGGCGCTCGGCATCGAGAGCGCCATCTTGCCGATGTGCGACGAGCCGGTCGCGACCGTCCTCGACACCCCGGATGGCCCGCTCGAGTTTCAGGAGTACTTCGTGCGCCGGCGCCAGAGGGACGTGGTGCTCGGGATGCGCCTGCGCGGCATAGACCACGCCCGGCCCACTGTCGCCGTCCTCGAGGCACTCGCAGTAGCCGACCTCGTGGTCTTCTGCCCCTCTAATCCGGTTGTGAGCATAGGCCCGATCCTGGCGGTGCCGGGGATGCGGGAGGCGCTGGCCTCATCCTGCGTACCCACGGTCGCGGTCAGCCCCATAGTCGGCGGGCGGGCGCTCAAGGGACCGGCGGACAGGATGCTCGCCTCCCTGGGGCACGAGGTCTCGGCCGCCGGCGTCGCCAGGATGTACGAGGGTCTTGTCGGCGGTATGGTCATTGACGAGCGTGATGAGGGGGAGCGCTCGGGCATCGAGGCGCTCGGGATGCGGGTGCTCGCGACGGCTGCGGTGATGCGCGACGCCCCGGACCGGGCGCGCCTCGCGCGGGAGGTCCTCGGGTTCGGCGCCGGGCTGGTGGCGCGATGAGCGGAGCTTCGAGCGTCTTCGCCGTCGTGCCCGTGAAGGACCTGGCCGGGACCAAGAGCCGGCTCGCCCCGATCCTGAACCCCGGCGCCAGGGCCGGGCTCACCCTGTACATGATGGGCCGCGTCGTCGCGGCGCTCCGGGGGGCGGGGGTCGAGAACGTCGGCGTCGTGAGCCCGGACCGGATAGTGCTCGGCGAGGCGGAGGAGAGGGGCGCCACGCCGCTCAGGCAGGAGAGCCGGGGCCTCAACCCGGCCCTCGAGGAGGGACGCCGCTGGGCGATGGCGGAGGGGGCCTCGGCGCTGCTAGTCCTCCCGGCCGACCTGCCGCTCCTCGAACCGGAGGACATCCGGGATGTACTGGGGGAGGCCGATGACGAGACCTCGGTGGTGATCTCGCCCGACAGCGCCCGCGCCGGCACGAACGCCCTCCTGCTCGCGCCGCCTGACGCGCTGCCCTTCGCCTTCGGCCTCGGGAGCTACGAAGCCCACCTGCACGCCGCCCGCGAGCGCGGCCTCGACGTCCGCGTCCGCGAGCACCCGCACCTCGCCTTCGACCTGGACACGGCCGACGACCTCGCCCGCCTCGAGGAGGTTCGGCGCCCGTGAGGGTTCTACCCGTCGAGGGTATCCCCGAGATCCGGCCCGGCGACGACCTGGCCGCGCTCCTGGCCGAAGCCGCGGGGACGGAGGTGCGCGACGGGGACGTGGTGATCGTGACACACAAGATCGTCAGCAAGGCCGAGGGACGCCTCGTGGACCTGCGCACGGTCGAGCCTTCGGCCCTCGCGAAGGGCTTCGCCGCCCGCTACGGCAAGGACCCGCGACAGATCGAGGTGGTCCTGCGCGAGAGCCGGCGCGTAGTCCGCATGGATCGCGGCCTCATCATCTCCGAGACCCACCACGGTTTCGTCTGCGCCAACGCCGGCGTGGACGCCTCGAACGTCCCCGGGGAAGACGTGGTGTGTCTCTTGCCCGTGGACCCCGACGCATCTGCCACGAGGCTCCGCGAGGCGCTCGCGGAGCGCACCGGCTCGGACCCGGCGGTCATCGTCTCGGACTCGTTCGGCCGGCCCTGGCGGGACGGCATCACCAACGTCGCCATAGGGGTAGCCGGCATGCGCCCCCTCGCCGACTACCGGGGGAAGACAGACCCCCACGGCTTCCCCCTCGAAGCCAGCGTCCTGGCCGTGGCCGACGAGCTCGCCGCCGCCGCCGAGCTCGTCATGGGCAAGACCGCCGGCATCCCCGTAGCCATCGTGCGCGGCTACCCCTACGAGCGAGGCGCCGGCAGCGGCCGGGCCCTGATCATGCCCCCCGAGAGGGATCTCTTCAGGTAACCGTAACCCGGTGGACGGTCCGAGACCCTACCCCGTCTACCTCTTCATCAACGTGGCCTTCGGGCTGGCGTTCATGCTCTACGCGACGATCGCCTCCGTCTACCGGATACAGACAGTAGGCCTGAACCCGCTGCAGCTCGTGCTCGTGGGTACGGCGCTCGAGCTCGCTGTCCTCATCTTCGAGGTGCCGACCGGTGTCTTCGCCGATACCTACGGACGCCGCCGCTCGGTCATCGTGGGGTTCTTCCTCATCGGGGCCGGCTTCTCGTTCGAGGGGGCTCTGCCGACCTTCGGGACGGTGCTGGCCGCGCAGGCGGTCTGGGGCGTGGGCTACACGTTCGTGAGCGGGGCTTTGCAGGCCTGGATCGCGGACGAGCTCGAAGGACGGGACCTCGGCCGCGTCTACCTGCGCGGCGAGCAGATGGACTACCTGGGTTCCTTTATCGGCGTCTCGGCGAGCGCGCTGCTCGCCACGGTAGCCCTGAACCTCCCGCTCCTCCTCGCCGGCGCCCTCACCGCCGCGCTGGGCGCCGCCCTGATATTCTTCATGCGGGAGCCCAACTTCCGACCCGCGCCGCGTGAGGCCCGTACCTCCCTGGCGCAGATGGGAGCCACGGCCCGCGGCGGGGCCCGGCTCGTGCGCGCCCGCCCGGTGCTCCTGACGCTCCTCGCGGTCTCCGCCTTCTCGGGGATGTCGAGTGAGGGCTTCGATCGGCTCTGGGAGGCGCATCTGCTCCAGGACATCGGGCTTCCGCGCCTCGGCGGCCTCGACCCGGTGGTCTGGTTCGGCGTCATCAACGCCGGCACGCTGGTGCTCGGCTACCTCGCGGCGGAGGTCATCGGCCGCAGGCTCGACGTCGGTAGCGTCACGGTAGCTTCCCGCGCCTTGTTCGTCCTTGACGCCCTCACCATCGCAGGGGTGCTGGCCTTCGCGCTGGCCGGCAGCTTCGCCTTCGCGCTCGGCGCCTTCTGGCTCGCCGGGCTCGCGCGGAGGCTCGGGGAGCCGATGTACCTGGCCTGGCTCAACCAGGGCCTGGAACCCGGCGTCAGGGCGACCGTGATCTCGATAAGCAGCCAGTCGGATGCGCTGGGACAGGTGGCGGGCGGGCCCGCGGTCGGGGCCGTGGGCACCCTCGCGGGCATCCGTGCCGCGTTGACGGTCGCCGCCCTCACGCTCTCTCCCGCCCTCCTGCTCTACGCGAGGGCCATCAGGCGCGGCGGCGTCGAATTCTCCCTCGAAAGCTCGGACGACCCCCGGAAAAGTAACTCAAGATATTAAGTAACCCATTAGAATAGGCGATTTCGTTAATTCCGACATAAATTATCGGAGTTTTGTTGACGAACAGCGTTCTGGTGCTTAGTATCCTGCCATGGAGTTGCAAGGTACGCGGGGACGAGCGGCGGGGTTGCGGTTCTGGGCCCCCTGCCCGGGCGCTCGATGTAGCGGGCGCGCCTGATCCAACCCCATTCGCAGTCAGAGGATGCCATTGGAGGAGCACGCGATGCCCGAAGCCCTGCGTTCGCAGCGTGAGAACTTGATCTTACCCAGCCCCGAGGCGCTCGAGCGCGTAGCCGGGCACCTGGAGGGGGCCGACCCGCGAGAGATAATCCAGTGGGCGGTCGACACCTACGGCCCTGGGCTGGCCCTCTCGGCCTCGTTCGGGGGCGGCGAGGGGATGGCGCTCGTGGACATGATCTCGAAGATCACCGACGAGGTGACGATCCTCACCATCGACACCGGCTTCATCTTCAGGGAGACCGCCGAGTTCCGCGAGGAGGTCATGCGGCGCTACAAGCTGCCGCTCGAGGTCCTGAAGCCCACGCTCACGGTCGAGGAGCAGGTCGAGCGCTACGGCGAGCAGATGCGCACGTGCACCCCCGACCTGTGTTGCCAGGTCCGCAAGATCGAGCCGCTGCAGAGGGCCCTGGAGCGCTACGACGCCTGGATGACGGGCATCCGCCGGGATCAGACCCCCGAGAGGGCGAACACCAGGGTCGTCGTCTGGGAGGAGCGCTACGGGGCGGCGAAGGTCGCGCCGCTCGCCCACTGGACCGATGAGCAGGTGTGGGACTACGTCAAGAAGCACGACGTGCCCGTCAACCCGCTGCTGCACCAGGGGTACAGGAGCATCGGGTGCGAGCCGCAGACTCGGCCCGTGCACCCGGACGAGGACCCCAGGGCCGGGCGCTGGGCCGGGCTCGACAAGAACGAGTGCGGGCTGCACTGGGACAACGGGAAGCCCCTCCCCGCGAGCCGGAACGGCAAAGGCGGGCGCGCGAGCTCCTAGTCCCGGGTCCTCGATCTGAACACGCGGCATCTTCACAAGAGGTTTCTTTCTCCATGCGTTTTCTCAGGGAGGGCCAGACCCTCAACAAGGTCGAGAAGATAAAGCTCGAGCGGCACCCGCTCGAGGTGTACAGGGCGGTAATAGACAGATATTCCAGGGACCTCGCGTCCATGAGCGAGGTCCCCGGCGAGGTCGAGCGCCTCAAGTGGGTAGGGATCTACCCGCAGAAGCAAGGCGGGGACGCCTTCATGATGCGCGTAAAGGTGCCTGGCGGCATCCTGACGCCCGAGCAGGCGAAGGTAATAGGCAGGAGCGCCACGGACTTCGCCAACGGTCCAATCCCCAACCCCCACTTCGGCAACAACTTCCTGGACCT
>DATACV010000272.1:0-2249 GCA_036258875.1 Rubrobacteraceae bacterium | reverse complement strand
ACGTCATCCCCGAGGCGAACCTCACGCGCGAGAGCGTGCTCTTCACGTACTCCGGCATCCGCCCGCTCCCCTACCAGCCCGAGGGCGCGGAGGGCTCGGTCACGAGGAGCCACATCGTCTACGATCACGCCCGCGGCAAGGGCATAGGGACCAAGAGGAGTTCCATAGGGGAGGGCGCCCCGCGGGTGGAAGGGCTTATCTCGATCGTCGGGGGCAAGCTGACGACCTACCGCAACCTCTCGCGCCAGACAGTGGACATGGTCTACAACAAGCTCGGCCGCGAGGCGCCGGAAAGCCGCACAGCGAAGGTGCCGCTCCCGGGCGGGGAGACGGAGGACTTCGGTGCGTTCGCCGCCGGGTTCAAGGCCACCAGCGACCTCACGGACGAGCTCGCCGAGAGGCTCCTCAAGCTCTACGGCGCCAGGGCGCCGGAGGTGCTAGAGATGGCCGGCGACGACCCGTCGCTGCGGATGCCTCTAGGTCCCTCCGCCACCGTCGAGAGCGGCGTCATAGGCGCCGAGGTGCTCTACGCCTTCCGCCGCGAGCTGGCCCAGACCCTGGCCGATGTCCTGCTGCGGCGCACGATGGTAGGGATAGGCCCGAGCGTGGGCCTCGACGTGGACGAGGCCGCGGCGGGGGTAGCCGTGAAGCACCTCGGCTGGAGCGAGGACCGCGCGAAGGGCGAGGTCGAGGCCTACCGCGACTACGTCGAGCGCTACAAGCCCAAGAGCATGCGCGGCGAGGAGACGACGGCAGTCTGACCGGCCCGCGGACCTTTGCGTCCCCCTTCACGTTTAGCGGCGTGGGGCGCGGGTACCATCTTCTAGGCGTAACCCGAGACCCGAGTAGGAGGTCTACGACGTGGAGACCAACAGGGGCGGCGAGGGCATCCTCTCGCAGGACTCGAGCGAGAAGCGCGACCAGATCATCGAGCTCCTCAAGACGGCGTACTTCATGGAACTGGAGACCGTCATGAGCTACGTCACCAACTCCATAAACCCCGACGGCGTGCGCGCCCAGGAGGTCAAGGAGTCCCTCGAGGAGGACATCCAGGAGGAGCTAACCCACGCGCAGCAGTTCGCGGCGCGCATCAAGGAGCTCTACGGCGTGGTGCCCGGCTCGATGGACTTCAAGGCGAGCCAGACCTACCTGCAGCCCGCCGAGGAACAGACGGACATCGTGCATGTCATCAAGGGCGTCATAGAGGCCGAGACAGGGGCCATAGAGCACTACACCCGGATCGTCGAGGAGACCGACGGCGTAGACCCGGTAACGCAGGACATGATAATAGACATCCTGCGCGACGAGCAGGGCCACAGGCGCCTCTTCGAGGGCTTTCTGCGCGAGTACGAGGCAGAGGGCCTGGCGTAGGGACGCCTCACACGAGAGACACCCCGCACGGTAGAGACGCTCCGCCGGGGCGTCTCTACTTGTGGCCCGGCTCCTTCTTTCGCGTTGTGTGGGGGCGCGGCTACGGTATAATAGCGCTCGTAACGTGATGGACGAATCTCTCTTTGCCGATCCCCGACGCGCGCGACGTCGCCGCCGCGCCGCCAGCGTGGGTACATAGATTTGGAAGATCCCTTCTTATCCTGGCTTAACCTGTTACTGGCCCTGTTCCTCGTGGGCCTCAACGGCTTCTTCGTGGCCGCGGAGTTCGCCCTCGTGCGGGTGCGAGACTCGCGCATCCAGCAGCTCGAGCAGGAGGGCAGTGCCCGGGCCGGGGTGGTGCGCGACGCTCTGAGGGACCTCGACGCCTACCTCTCCGTGTGCCAGGTCGGCATCACGATGGCCTCCCTGGGCCTCGGGTGGGTCGGCGAGCCGGCCGTCGCCCACCTCATCGAGCCGATCCTCGCGTCGGTAGGGCTGACGAGCGAGCGGGCCGTGAGCATCATCGCCTTTATCGTGGGGTTCGCGATCATCACCTACGCGCACCTGGTCTTCGGCGAGCAGGCCCCCAAGTACTTCTCGATCCAGCGGGCCGAGGGCACCTCGCTCTGGATCAGCCGTCCCTTGAGGATCTTCATGGTCCTCTTCAGGCCGCTGGTGTGGGTGGTAAACGCCTCGACCAACTTCGTGTTGCGCCCGTGGGGCATCAAGCTCGGCGAGGAGATGGAGGCCCACTCCGAGGAGGAGCTCCGGATCATGATCTCCTCCGCCACCGCCTCGGGGGAGCTCGAGCCCGAGGAGCGTGAGTACCTCAACAACGTCTTCGACTTCGGGGACAGGGTGGCGCGCGAGATCATGGT
>DATACV010000271.1:0-3753 GCA_036258875.1 Rubrobacteraceae bacterium | reverse complement strand
GGGAGTACTGCCCTTATTCCTCAACGCTCCTCTCGCCGACCTGTCGGGTTGAGCGCGGGCAGGCGCTCACCGCCTTCGTGTTAGCACGCTTACAGCTTTGTTGACCCTGATTCCTCATCCTGACATCGATCCTGCAAGCATCAGCGAAGGAGTAGCCAAAACATGGTCAAAGGGGTTGCGAACGTCTGGGTGCCCGTGCAGGACATCGAACGGGCACTCGACTTCTACAAGAACACCTTGGGCTTCCCGGTGATCAAACAGGACGGTCCCTGGGCAGAGATCGACGCCAACGGACTCAACATAGGGCTCAACGGCAGGGAGCCGCAGGGGGCGCAGGCCGATGGCGGTCCCGTCATAACCTTCCAGCCGGAGTCGGGGCTCGAAGCGTCAGTGGAGGATCTCAGGAGCAAAGGCGTTGAGTTTCCGGCGGAAATCTCCGAGCATGAGTGGGGGCGAGTTGCGACCTTCAAGGATACCGAGGGCAACGACCTCCAGCTCTACGAACCCCCGAGCAGTTGAGGTCCCGCGAGGGACGCGAAGCTATTATGAAAAACCGCTTCGGGACTACCCCCTCCTACACGGTGGGTGTAGAGGAAGAATTCCAGCTCGTTGCTCCTTCCACGCTGCAGTTGGCTCCGGCGGTAGAGGATGTGATCGGGGCCGTCCCGGACGGTTCCGAACAGCTGGCCCGGGAGCTCTTCCAAGACTGCGTCGAGATGCGCACCCCCGTGTTCTCGACGGTGGCGGAGATGGCCCGAGAGCTCCCCGCGCTGCGCCGTCAGGTCGCGAAGGCTGCAAACAAGGCAGGGGTTCGGATCGCGGCTTCGGGGCTGCACCCGATCTCCGACCCCTTCGCCCAGGAGTTCACCCGCGGGGAGCGCTACGAGCGGATGGAGGAGGAACTGGGCGCCCTCGCCCGGCTCCAGATCATCTACGCGCTCCACGTCCACGTCGGGGTGCCCGACGCCGAAGCCGCCATCCGCGCCACGAACGCCCTGTTGCGCCACGTCCCCCTCCTGACCGCCCTCTCCGCGAACTCCCCGTTCTGGAACGGGATGGACACGGGGTTCGCCTCCGCGCGCGTCAAGATCCGGGACGCCTCCCCCCGCTCGGGACTCCCGCCGACATTCCATAGCTGGGAGGAGTTCGAGAACTACACGGACGCCCTCGTCGCCATGGGCAACATCCCGGACTATTCCTGGTTCTGGTGGGACGTGCGGCCCCACCCGCGCCACGGAACCGTCGAGCTGCGGGTCCCCGACGCCCAGGCCGAGCCAGACTACGTCATCGCCCTTGCCGCCCTTACCCAGTGCCTGGTGGCGAGCGCCGAGGACTACGCCCCGGAGGACGCCCGCTACACTTCGGAGAACAAGTGGCGTGCGATTCGCCGCGGCCTCGACGCTTGCTTCTACGACTTCGACACGGGGGAGGAAAAGGGAGCCAGGCAGACCGCCCGCGAACTCGTAGCCCGGCTACGCCCCGTGGCGCAAGACCTGGGGTGCGAGGCCGAGCTAGACGGCGTATCGGAGATACTGCGGAGAGGCACCGGCGCCGACCTGCAGCGGGCCGCCTACGAGAAGCGCGGCTCCCTTGAGGACGTCGTCGAGTACCTCCTCGGGGCGACGACTCCGCTCTAGTTCGAAGCGATTCACGAAACGACCGTCTCCCGCGCTTAACGCCTCGGCCCGCGCCGGCGCGCAACCGTAAGGATTGCCGCGAGCGCTATCGCGGCCCCGACGAACCATCTGGCATACGGGTCGGGCACCGACGGTGGGAGCTCCTCGACCCCCTCTTCGCCGGCCACGGGTGGGCTGCCGACGTACCTCCCTCTCCGCGGTGGGGAAAAGCCTTCGCTGAAGCCCCGCAGCTCCGATGCAACGCGGTCCATTGCGATGGGGAGACCGTGACCGGCGGCAACCACTTTGGGTTCAAGGTTGGCGAGTTTCCCGATGCTCTCTCGGGCCGTCTCCCAGTCGAAGGTGAAGGGAGGCGACGGTCGGCTCAGCTCGCGCCTGCGGGTGAAGTACGCGCTCCACGAGTCGAGGTCCATGGTCGCGAAGGCATCCGAAGCCAGTAGCACGCCGTCGGCCTCGCGCCAGAGGGAAACGTGGCCCGGGGTATGGCCGGGCGTATGCAGCCAGCACCAGCCCGGGAGGCCTGGCACGCCGCCGTCGGGAGGGAGGGCGCGCACCCGGTCACCGAAGTCGTAGCCGTGGTCCGGCATGATCCGCGACATCTGGGCCATGGCGCCGCCCATCGTCGGGTCCCGCGGCGGGTAGTCCGACCTCCCGGTGAGGTACGGCATCTCCAGGGGGTGGGCGTAGAGCGGCACGTCCCACTCGCTGGCGAGGTCTAGCGCCGAACCGACGTGGTCGAAGTGCCCGTGCGTGAGGAGTATCGCCTCCGGCCGCGCACCATTCCCGAAACGGCTCTCCATTGCTCGGCGAATGTAGCCGGCGGACCCCTTTAAGCCAGCGTCGACGAGCACCCACGGTCCGCCGGGTTGCCCGAGGGCGAACACGTTGACGAACACTATACCGAGGCGCGCCACCCCAGGGGCTACCTCCTCTAACACGCCGTCCTCCGCGCGGAAGGATGAGATCGCCAGTTTATGATGGCACGCACGCCGGTCATTCTGAGAGAGGTACTGTGGGCAAAGCCGCGGCTACGTGCCGAATGGTGAGTCGGCGGTCCGACCGACCTTGGGCTCGGACCTAAGAGGTGAGGCGCGAGCCCAACCGGTGGACCGTCCGGCGCTTCCAGGCTCCTACTCCTACCCAATTGCGCCAGGGTAGACGAGGACCACCTTGCTCGACGGGTGCCGCCTATACGTCGCCCGCCCATGCGGTCACCATCGGCGCAGCCGACCACGACGACTTACCTCTGCCCACGGGTCTTCCCATCGCGAAGCGCGAGCCAGGCCAAGATGCCCGGACCTAGGACGGACGCCCCACCGACGATCGCACGCCGCGCCTTGAGGGCAGCCCGGCACTTGGCCTCCGCGTTGAAACCGCCGTCCGTGCCAGACCATTTTCCTGTTGGTGAGAAGAGGTTGCCGGGGGTGGGCTCCTCCGGTTCCTCGCGCAAAAAACCTTTCTCGACCGTCCGTGCCACGGAGCGTTCCACCAGTCCAGGCAAGAGTCCGTGGGTGAACCTTAGCGCCCTGATGGAGTTGCCCACTACCACCTCCGGACGCGGCTTCTCGGCGCACCGTACGATCACGCGAGCGACCTTTTCCGGTCTAGCCAGGAAGCCCTTGGGCCCGGCAGCCCGCCCCGAGTAGTTAGCCGCGAGGCGGTAGGCGGGAGTGTCCACCCCGCCCGGCATGACGGTGCAGACGTGGACGCCGCTCCCGCGCAGTTCGCCCCGCAGAGCTTGGGCGAGGCCGCGTTGGGCAAATTTGGTAGCCGTGTAGGCGTCGGCATACGGCGCGCCCACGAGGCCGAAGCCGGAGGACATGAAGATCAGGACGCCCGATCCTTGCTCCCGGAATCGCGGCAGAGCAGCCTGCGCCCCATGGAGGTAGCCGAGAAGGTTAGCCTCCACTATCCGCCGGTTTGCCTCCGGCGGGACCTCCTCGAGGCGACCGACCGCGGCCAGCACGGCGTTGTTGACCCACACGTCGATGTTGCCGAAGTGATCGACGGCCCGTTGCGCCAGGCTTTCCACTGCCCGAAAATCCGACACGTCCGTGGGCACCGCGAGCGCCTTCCCGCCCCGGGCCTCGCACTCGGCTGCCACCTCCAGCAGGGC
>DATACV010000270.1:0-17697 GCA_036258875.1 Rubrobacteraceae bacterium | reverse complement strand
ACGAACGTCCTAAGCCCCGAGTCCCCAGCCTCAAGCTCCATGCACGCCAGGCCGTAGGAGACGGCACCCTTGCCAGCGCAGCCGTAGCCTTCTAGGTGCATCCCAAGCAAACCCAAGGAGCCCATCTCGGGCACCAGCTCTCCGGGGAAGTAGGCCCTCTCGAACCATTCGCTTATGTTGGGCTTTATCCTCTCATCGACGAAGGAGCGCACCCTATCCCTTACCAGCTTCTCCTCCTCCGAGAGGTGGGCTTCCACGCCCAGGAAGTCGTACGGGCTCGGGCGTCCCGGCGTCCGCCGTCCATCCCGCTCATGGTCCGTCTGCGCTGTGGTCATGGATCCGCCTCTCTTTTCCGCTGCGGTCGCATTCTCACACAGGTGCGGCCTCGGGTCGTTGATCTCCCTCACACCCGGATGCGCGGTCGCGCGTCGAGCCCGCTAAACTGCCACGCATGGATGAGGCGATAAACGTGCCTTTCGGCGAGATGGGGTGGAGCGAGGACGCGCCCGGCATCAGGGCTAAAGAGACCGAGGTGGAGGGGGCGCGCTGGGCCGTGGTCGAGTATGGCGAGGGTGTGGGGCGTGAGGAGTGGTGCGAGGAGGGCCACCGCGGCTACGTCGTGGAAGGCGAGATCCAGTACGAGTTCGACGACGGCAGGGAGCCCCTGCGGGCCTCCGAAGGGGAGGCGTTCCTGCTCCCGCCGGCCGCTCTGGGCGCCGGGGCGCACCGGGGTCGCAACCTCGCCCCCGGGCCGACGCGGCTCTTCCTCATAGACGACCATCCGGGCAAGCCAGGTTGAAGCTGCCCCTCGAAGGCGTGAGGGTGCTCGACCTCTCGCGGGTACTGGCCGGGCCGTACGCGACGATGGTGCTGGCCGACCTGGGGGCGGACGTGATCAAGGTCGAGCACCCCGAGCGCGGCGACGACACCCGACAGTGGGGACCTCCCTTCGCGGGCGGCGAGTCGGCATATTTCCTCTCCGTCAACCGGAACAAGCGCTCGATCGGCGTGGACCTCAAGGACCCGGAGGGGCTGGAGAGGGTCAAGAGGCTCGCGGCCGGGGCTGACGTCGTGATCGAGAACATGAGACGCGGCGCCCTGGAGAGGTTCGGCCTCGGTTACGAGGCGCTCAGGGAGGACAATCCCGGTCTGGTGTACTGTTCGATCACGGGCTTCGGGCCCGGCAAGGACGAGGAACGTCCCGGGTACGACTTCCTGATCCAGGCGCGAGCCGGCGTCATGGGGATAACCGGGTTTCCCGAGCCGGACGGCGAGCCGACGAAGGTAGGGGTCGCCATCGCGGACATCGTCTGCGGTCTCTACGCCGCGACGACGATACTCGCCGCCCTGCGCCGCCGCGACGCCACGGGAGAGGGCGCGCGCGTCGAGGTGCCGCTCTTCGAGAGCACACTCGGCTGGCTCGCCAACCGCGGACAGGAGTACCTCGTCTCCGGCGAGGACAAGGGCCGCATGGGCAACGGCCACCCGACGATAGTCCCCTACCAGACCTTCGACGCCGCGGACAAGCAGATCGCCGTCGCCGTCGGCAACGACGCCCAGTTCGGGAGGCTGTGCGAGGCCATCGGCCGCGATGACCTGGCCGCGGACGAACGCTTCGCCACGAACCCCGACCGGGTGGCGAACCGGGAGGAGCTTGTGGAGATCCTTCAGGGAGAGCTCTCCCAACGGACGGCTGACGAGTGGGTAGAGGAGATCCGGGGCGTCGGCGTCCCCTGCGGGCCTGTCAACACTCTGGCTGAGGCGCTCGCCGACGAGCATCTCTGGAGCACGGACATGCTGCAAGACGTGGACCACCCCCTGGCGGGGACGCTCCGGATGCTCGCCTCGCCCGCGCTCGTGGACGGCGAACGCCCGCCGGTGCGACGCCCCCCTCCGACCCTGGGCCAGCACACGGGAGAGGTCGAAGAAGACGGCTGGGAACGGTAGCCGGGGAGACGGGGGGCAGGTTGGAGAGAGTTGCCGGGGGGAACGCGGGAGGCGAGACGACCTCGATGGGGAAGGTCGCCTTCGCGAGCTTCGTGGGGACCGCTATCGAGTTCTATGACTTCTACATCTACGGCACGGCGGCGGCGCTCGTGCTCGGGGGGCGTTCTTCCCGGAGTTCTCCGAGGCCGCCGGAACTCTAGCGGCGTTCGCCACCTTCGCCGTCGCCTTCTTCGCCCGGCCCGTAGGTGGGGTGGTCTTCGGGCACTTCGGCGATAGGGTCGGGCGCAAGGCGATGCTCGTCACGACGCTCCTGATCATGGGCGTCGCGACCTTCCTGATCGGGCTTCTCCCGGGCTACGCCTCGATAGGCATCGCGGCGCCCATACTGCTCGTAGCCCTGCGCTTCTTGCAGGGCTTCGGCCTCGGGGGCGAGTGGGGAGGCGCGGTCCTCATGGCCACCGAGCACGCGACGAGGGGCAGGCGGGGCTTCTACTCCAGCTTCCCCCAGATGGGGCCGGCGGTAGGGTTCCTGCTCTCCAGCGGGCTCTTCCTGGTCTTGACCGCCACGCTATCCGAAGGGCAGTTCGCCTCCTGGGGCTGGCGGATACCGTTCCTCTTCAGCGTGGTGCTGGTGGCGATAGGGCTCTACGTCAGGGTCACGATAGCCGAGACGCCGGTCTTCAGGGAGGCGATGGAGACGCAGACGAGGGCGCGGCTCCCCTTTTTCGACATGGTGCGCACCTACCCGCTGGTGCTGCTCCTGAGCTCCGGAGGCATGACGCTCGCCTACGTGCTCTGCTACACCATCACCACCTTCTCGCTCTCCTACGGGACCGCGGAGCTGGGGTTGCCGAGTACCAACTTGCTGTACTGCACAATGATCGCCGTCGCGATCATGGGCCTGGGGATACCCTTCTTCGCCGCGCTCTCGGACCGCGTGGGCCGGCGGAGCCTGTGCCTCGGGGCCGCGGCGCTGGCGGGGCTCTGGGCGTTCCCGCTGTTCTGGCTCATAGACACCGCCAATCCCCTTCTCATCGCCCTCTCCTTCTCGGTGGGCATGGTAATCTTCGCGATGCTCTACGGGCCCATGGGGGCGTTCCTCCCCGAGCTCTACGGGACGCGGCTCAGGTACTCCGGGGCCGCTGTCAGCTACAACCTCGGCGGGGTCTTCGGGGGCGCCTTCGCGCCCCTGATCGCGGGCCAGTTGCTCGCCTCTACGGGCGGGTCGTGGTCGATCTCCCTCCACGTCCTGGCGATAGCCGTCGTGAGCTTCGTCTGCATCTCGTTGCTCTCGGAGACCTACCTGACGGATCTCGCGGAGATCCGGTCCGAGGAGCGCCAACTCATCACCAAGGCCCGCGAACCGGCGGCCGGTTAGAAGCGTCCCCCCGAACGGCAAATCTTCTCCTACCCGTTGCGGATCACCGCCAGCGGCCTGACCGGCGAACCGGTTGCCCCTACGAGCTTCAGCGACGTGCAGACGAACTGGAAACGATAGCCCTGGGCGGCAGCGAGTGCGTCCAGCCACAGGTTCTCGATGATGTAGATGCCGCGCCTGGCCAGCAGGATCAGGTGCCCCGGCATCAGGCACCCCAGCTCAGGGTCGCGCACCCCCGGCACGTCCCAGGCCATGTTGTCCGCCCCCACGGCGAGCACGCGCCTGTCGGCCAGCCAGTATGAGGCGCTCGCGGCCATCCCCGGTCCCGCGAGGTAGCGGTCCTGCTCGTCCCAATGGCGACCGTTCCCGGTCCGCACGAGGGCCACGTCCCCTGCCTCGACGCTCACGCCCTCTCGCTCACAGCACTCCTCCAGGTCCGCACCCGTGACGCCGTAGCCTGGCTCCAGGGATTCGACGCCCTTGCTCGCCGCTACGTCCAGCAGCACACCCGGTGCGAGGATAGGGGGGATCTCCTCCACCGCGAGCCGGGTGAAGCCGCGTGAAGTCTGAACGTCTCTATCCACGGGTATGCCACCGAAGAGCACGAGGTCGTCGGACTGGTGGCAGAGGGCATCTATATGGGTGCCGGTGTGCTCACCGCAGATGACGATGCCGGCCGAACCGGACCGCGGGCCGTGCTCGTCTGGCCGGTACTCGTCCTCGTGACGGCGATGCAGGAGGTAGGAGTACCCTGCCTGTTGGTGCGCGGGATGGATGGGCATTCCCTCGAAGCGCGGCTGCTCGAGGTCGAAGACCCGCGCGCCGTCCATCACGTCGGCAGCCTCAAGAACCGCCGACCGTGCGATCCGCGCCCTGCGCCGCGCTCGGGGATGGACTCCGGTCTCCGGGCGCCGCTCGCACCTCCTCCGCGAAGTCCACGTCCCTCGTCTCCGGTCCCCAGGCAGCGCCGACGACGATCAGCAAGGCCCCTATAACCAGAAGGGGAAGCGGTGTGTACTCGAAGGGCATGATCTTCGCGAGACCCGCCTGGTAGTAGGCGTAGAACGCAGGAAGGATGACCGCGAGGCTGTAGCCGAGCCCGAAGCCCGAAGCACGGACGCTGGTGTGGAAACGCTCGTTTATGTAGGTGGTCACCAGTCCCCAGGGCCCGACGACCAGGACCGCGACCACGGTGGTCAGGATGATGACCAGGAAGAGGTTCTCCGGGGCGGTGCTGACGAGCAGGTAGTACAGGAAGGTGCCCACGACCGCCATGACGACGCCTGTGACCAGCAGGAAGACCCTTCGTCCTGTCCTCTGGCTGATCACTCCCGCCACGATGTAGCTCCCGGCGAGCACGACGTTGGCGATGACCAGCGTGATCGTGACGTTCGTACTGGAGAGACCGACCGGGTCCGCAAGCACGCCCGGCAACATGGCCGCGACCGTGTACAGCGTCAGCCAGAAGCCGGTCATCATCACGAAGACCTGCAGGAAGTTCCTCAGGTTCTCTCCGCGGAACAGGTTCCTGAGGGGGGATTCGGACCCTCCGGTCTCCTCCCAGAGTTCCGACTCGCTCACGGAGCGCATAAAGTAGATCACGAAGGCGAAAGCGATGGCGGCCCCGATGAGGAACGGGATCCGCCAGCCCCACTGCACGTAGGGGGAGTTCAGACCCCCGGCCGGTATCCAGAAGAGCAGGAACATGGTGATGAGCGAGATGACTGCGTAGGCCAGCGGGTAGCCAGTCTGGATGACCGCCCCATAGAGGCCCCGCTTCTCTTTCGGGCAGTACTCCATCGCCAGCGGGCTCGCCGAGGTGTACTCGCCGCCGAGGAAGATGCCGTCGACGAAGCGTAGGAGGACGAAGATGACGACCACCGCTATGCCCCACTGCTCGTAGCCCGGCAAGAGCGCCATGAGTAGCGTCGCCACTCCGAAGCCAGTCACGGCTATGATCGTCGAGCGCTTTCTCCCTATCGCGTCCGCGAAGTGGCCGAAGATAAAAGCCCCCAGTGGTCGACCAACCAACGTCGCCGCAAAGATCGAACCGGACACGATCGCGGTCGTGGCGGCGTCCAGATCCGGCGACACGAAATAAGCTATGGCGGGTGCCAGCACCACGATGGGCAGGTAGATATCGAACATATCCACGAAGAACCCCAGGAAAGCTCCCCGTATGGCGTTCTTTGCCCGGGGATCCAACGCCTCCCCGTCCCGCCTGCTCGTTTCAGCAGCCATGCGCCCCCTCCTTTCATCCCGCACCACCCGGATGCTCCGGCGGCGAGGCTCCCCACACCCGAACGTCACCGGCCATGATACGCCAGTGTCTTGGAAACTTCACTCTTATGCACCCGGTCGCTTGTCGCGCCGGCGCGGCACAAGCTATCATCATCACGAATGCTGGCGAACATTGGAGTGAGGAGGGGGGCGATGAGACAGGACCTGCGCTCCCGCGACCCGGGGATCGAAGAGGTGAGGTCGCTCGTACGCAGCGGCGAACACGACGGGCCGACCGGGGGTCTCGCGCGAGGCTACGTGCAGACGAACCTCGTGATCCTGCCCGGCGAGTACGCATTCGATTTCCTCAAGTTCTGCGTGCGCAACCCCAGACCCTGCCCCGTCCTCGAGGTCACCGACGCCGGCTCTCCGACGCCTTCGGTCATGGCTCCGGAGGCGGACCTGCGCACGGACGTCCCCAGGTACCGGGTCTACGAGAACGGGGAGATCGTCGACGAGCCCACGGACATTCGCGCGTACTGGCGTGACGATCTGGTGTCGTTCCTGATCGGCTGCAGCTTCACCTTCGAGAGAGCGCTGGTAGACGCGGGGCTTCACCTCGCGCACCTGGATCAGGGCAAGAACGTGCCAATGTACGTCACGGGGCGCGAGTGCATCGCTTCGGGGCCGTTCGCCGGCCCCATGGTGGTAAGCATGCGACCCTACCGGGCGGACGAGATCCCTCTAGCGGTCGCTATCTCCGGCCGGTATCCGACCATGCACGGGGCGCCGGTGCACGTAGGAGCTCCGGAAGCGCTGGGGATAAGAGATCTCCAGGAGCCCGAGTTCGGCGACCCCATCGAAGTAGAAGAGGAACAGATGCCCGTCTTCTGGGCCTGCGGGGTTACGCCGCAGGCCGTGGTGATGAAGGCAGCCCCGCCGCTCGTGATCACGCACAGCCCCGGGCACATGTTTATAACCGACCGCTTGGACGCAGAGTACGAGGTTTGACAGAATAGTGCCGGCAGGGGTTTGAAGAGGGGATTCAAGGGGAGGGAGACGCATGGAGAGGTTGGGCGGCGAAGACACGGGGGTGCCGAGCTCGATCCGGAAGGTGGTGGTATCTAGCTTTATCGGCACCACGATCGAGTGGTACGACTACTTCATCTACGGCACGGCGGCCGCCCTGATCTTCCCGGCCCTGTTCTTCCCCGACTTCTCCGAGTTCGCGGGGACCCTGTTGTCCTTCTCCACCTTCGCCGTCGGCTTTGCGGCTCGCCCGTTAGGGGGCATCATCTTCGGCCACTTCGGGGACAAGATCGGGCGCAAGGCGATGCTGGTGACCACGCTCATGATCATGGGCGTCGCGACCTTGCTGGTCGGGTGCCTGCCGACCTTCGATCAGATAGGCGTCTGGGCGCCGATACTGCTCGTCGTGCTGCGCCTCACCCAGGGTCTGGGGCTCGGCGGCGAGTGGGGCGGGGCGGTCTTGATGGCCGTCGAGCACTCCCCGGAGGACCAGCGCGGGTTCAACGGTAGCTGGCCGCAGATGGGGGCGCCGGCCGGTCTCGTGCTCGCGACTGGCGTCTTCGCCGCCGTCTCCACCATCACAGGCGACGCTTTCGAGGTCTGGGGATGGAGGGTGCCGTTTCTCTTGAGCATCGTCCTGATAGCAGTCGGACTCTTCATCCGCCTGAGGATCTACGAGAGCCCGGCATTCAGCCAGGTACGGGAGTCGGGGACCGAGGCCCGGATGCCCATACTGGACGTGCTCAGAACCTACCCGAAGAACGTGGCTCTGGGCGTGGGCTCGCGCATCGGCATAGACGCGGCCTTCTACATACTCGCCGTGTACTCGCTGACCCACATCTCCGCGAACCTCGGCCTCTCCCAGAACATCGGCCTGCTCGCGGTCTCCATCGCCGCCCTGATCGAGATCTTCACCATCCCCGCCTTCGGCTCGCTCTCCGACCGGGTGGGCAGGAAACCCATCCTGATAGGAGGAGCGGCGCTGCTGGGGATCTGGGCGTTCCCGTTCTTCGGGCTGCTCAACACTGGGTCCGCGGTCCTGATCATCCTCGCCACCATCGTCGGGCTCTCTATCGCCCACGCCGCGGTCTACGCCGTCCAGGGCAGCTTCTACGCCGAGCTCTTCGGTACGCGCGTACGGTACTCCGGGGCCTCTGTGAGCTACCAGGTCTCGGGCATCTTCGGGGGCGCTCTGGCGCCGCTCATCGCCACCTGGCTCTACCCGCAGGGCGGGACGACCCTGATCGCTGTCTACGTCGCCGCCCTCTGCGCCCTGAGCGTCGTGTGCTACGCCCTTGCGGCGGAGACTTACCGCAAAGACATCTACGCAGAAGAACCTCAGGAACGCCGGCTCGTCGCCGAGCAGGGATAGCGCCTTGAGCGAGACAAGGCTCGGCGTGGACGTCGGCGGCACGTTCACCGACCTGGTCGCCCTCTCGGACGGGACGCTCGTTACGGCGAAGGTCCCCTCGACGCCGCGCGACCAGTCGGAGGGCGTGATGAACGCCGTGAACACCTCGGAGGTGGAGCCCGAAGCAGTCTCGGCCCTCGCCCACGGGATGACGGTGGCGACGAACGCCCTCCTCGAGCGCCGCGGCGCCAGGATAGCGCTCGTAACGACGGAGGGTTTCAGGGACGTGCTGGAGATCGCACGCCAGAACCGCGCCTCCCTCTACGACCTCGCCGCCGACCGCCCTCCCCCCCTCGTCCCGCGCGAGCTGCGCTTCACCGTCACAGAAAGGATGGGTCCTGAGGGCGAGATCTCACCGCTGGACGACGAGAGCCTGAAGGCCACCGTCTCCGCCGTCGAAGAAGCAGAGGTCGAGGCCGTCGCGGTGTGCCTCCTGTTCGCCTTCGCGCACCCCGAGCACGAGAAGAAGGTCGGCGAGGCGCTCAGAGAGGCGCTCCCCAACGTCCACGTCTCCCTGAGCAACGAGGTGCTCCCAGAGTTCAGGGAGTACGAGCGCTTCTCCACGACCGCAGCCGACGCCTACCTTGCGCCCAGGCTCGCCGCCTACCTCAAGAACCTGGCGGGCAAGGCCGAGGAGTCCGGCGTCCCCGCGCCCCTGATCATGCAGTCCTCGGGCGGGGTGGCGCGGATAGACGACGCGATAGAGGACGCCGCGGGCTGCGTCCTCTCGGGTCCCGCTGGCGGGGTAGTCGGCGCCGCTTATGTAGGCGCCCTTGGCGGCTACGAGGACCTCCTGACCTTCGACATGGGCGGGACGAGCACAGACGTCGCCCCCATCATCGGCGGCGAGGCGCAGACGACGACGGAGACCGTCGTCGCGGGCGTCCCCATAAAGCTCCCGATGGTGGACGTGCACACCGTGAGTGCCGGCGGAGGCTCCATAGCCTGGGCCGACGCGGGCGGAGCTCTGCGCGTCGGCCCCCACTCGGCGGGGGCGGAGCCAGGCCCGGCCGCCTACGGCATGGGCGGCGAGGAGCCCGCCGTGACGGACGCCAACCTCTTTCTCGGATACCTCCGCGACGGGGCCGAGCTCGGCGGCGAGGTCGTGCTCAGGCGCGACCTCTCGGAGAACGCCCTGAATAGTCTGGGCGAAAAGCTCGGCCTGGACGCGCAGGAGACTGCTCTCGGCATCGTGCGTGTGGCGAACGCGGAGATGGTGCGCGCGCTGCGCGTGATCAGCGTCGAGCGCGGCCTCGACCCGCGCGAGTTCGCCCTGCTGGCCTTCGGCGGCGCGGGCGGGATGCACGCCTGCTCCCTGGCCGAGGAGCTCGGCATAGAGACAGTCCTCGTCCCCCGCGCCGGCGGCGTGCTCTCCGCTCTCGGCCTCGCCATCTCGGACCTCAGGCACGACTACGTGCGCCCTTACCTCGCGCCCCTCGCAGAGGTGGACGCCGGCGAGTTCGAGGAAAGGTTCGAAGGGATGGAGAACATAGCCTCTGACGAGCTCGAAGGTCCAGAGTTCACCCGCAGGGCGGACCTGCGCTACAGGGGGCAGTCCTTCGAGCTCACGGTCGAGGCCGAGCCTCTGGAGAAGCTCGAGGAGCGTTTCCACGCCGCGCACGAGCAGCGGTACGGCTACCGGATGGACGACGAGCCCGTGGAGCTGGTGAACCTGCGCCTCATAGCCACCGTCCCGGTCGAGAAGCCGGGGCTGGACGAGCCGGCGGCAGAGGGCGAGGCCGTATCCGAGCGCCGGGAGGCGAACTTCGACGGCGAGTGGCTGGAGGTGCCGGTGTACGACCGGGAGAGGATGGGCGAGGGCTCGGAGGTAGAGGGCCCTGCGATAGTCGAGTTCAAGGAGTCAACCTGCGTAGTGCGGCCCGGCTGGAGCGGGTCCGTGGACGGCGTAGGGACGCTGGTATTGGAGAAGGAATGAGCGAGACGAGGCTGGACCCGGTAACGCTCTCGGTGCTGGCGAGCGCTCTGGCGGGCATAGCCGAGGAGATGGGGGCGGTCCTGATCCGGGGCTCCTACTCCTCGAACATAAAGGAGCGGCGCGACTGCTCGACCGCCCTCTTCGACGAGAGAGGAAAGATGGTCGCCCAGGCGGAGCACATCCCCGTCCACCTCGGGGCGATGCCCGAGGCGGTCGCCGCCATCATGCGCAGCGATCCCGAGCCGGGGGACGTCTTCGCCATAAACGACCCCTACTCGGGCGGCACCCACCTGCCCGATATAACCCTCGTCTCCCCCGTCGCCTATGAAGGAGAGATCCTGGGCTACGCCGTCACCCGCGCGCACCACTCCGACGTCGGCGGGATGCGCCCGGGCTCCATGCCCTCGGACTCGCGCGAGATCTTCCAGGAGGGCGTCATTATCCCCCCCGTGCGTCTGGTCCGCGGAGGCGAGTACGTAGACGACGTCCTCGACCTCCTGCTCGCCAACGTGCGCACCCCCGACCTGAGGCGAGGCGACCTACGCGCCCAGATCGCCGCGAACAACATCGCCGAAGAGCGGATAGGAGAGCTGATCGAGCGCCGGAGCAAGGACGTCGTCCTCGCGGCCTTCGACGAGGTCGTCTCCTACGCTGAGAGGCGTACCCGCGAGGCCCTCCGCGAGCTGCCCGACGGCGAGCACGAGGCCGAAGACTTTATGGAAGGCGATGGCATAACAGACGACGACATTCCCATAAAGGCGACCGTCACGATACACGATGACTCCATGACCATAGACTTCGCCGGCACCGCGGACCAGGTACGCGGCAACATCAACTGCCCGCTGCCTGTGACGCGTTCGGCGTGCTACTTCGCCCTGCGCGTCCTCCTCCCCAAAGACATACTCGCCAACGCCGGAACCTACGCGCCCCTCGAGATAAAGGCCCCCGAGGGTAGCCTGGTGAACGCCAGGTACCCGGCGGCGGTCGTCGCGGGGAACGTCGAGACGAGCAACCGCATCGCCGACACCGTCCTCGCGGCCCTCTCCGGCTTCGCCCCGGAAGACGTCCCGGCGCAGGGCCAGGGAACGATGAACAACACCATCATCGGCGGGTCGGGTAACGGAGGCTGGACGTACTACGAGACCATCGGCGGCGGCCAGGGCGCCTCCTCGAAGGGCCCCGGCCCCTCGGGCGTCCATATCGGCATGTCCAACACCCTCAACACGCCCGTGGAGGCCTTCGAGCTCGAGTACCCGATGCGCGTCGAGCGCTACGAGTTGCGCTACGGCTCCGGCGGCAAGGGCGAGCATCACGGCGGCGACGGCATCGAGCGCTCGGTGAAGGTGTTGGAACCCGCAACCCTCTCCCTCCTAACCGATCGCCGCCGCCACCCCCCGCGCGGCGTCGAGGGCGGCGAGCCCGGCAAGGTCGGAGAGAACCTCCTCAACGGCGAGGAGCTGCCGGCGAAGGTCGGCCAGGACCTCGAAGAAGGAGACGTGGTCACGGTCCGCACCCCGGGGGGCGGCGGCTACGGGAGTGCGGGAGGCTGAGCTCCGGCACGCCAGTTCCCGTATAAACTCCTGCGGGCGTACAGCTGCCGTTAACGGGAGGAGCGCGAGATGAAGGGCGTGGTCGAGGGGATCTTCGTCACCGGCGAGGGCAGCGCGCCGATGGAGCGCGTCGAGGAGGTGCGCACCATCGAGGGCTGCGGGATCGAGGGCGACCGGTACTGCGAGGGGACGGGGTTCTGGACACGCTACGGGGACGTTTGCCAGGTGACCCTGATCGAGGGCGAGGACCTCGACTACATCGAGGACGAGCTCGGCATCCGCGTCAGGGAGGGCCAGCACCGGCGCAACATCATAACGCGCGGAATAAGGCTCCTGGAGCTGCGCAGAAAGCGGTTCCGCGTCGGCGAGGCCCTTCTCGAGTTCGACCGCTCGCGCCCGCCGTGCAGGCACGTCCAGGACCTGAGCGAGCCGGGGATGACGCGGGCGCTCAAGGGGCGCGGCGGGATATGCGCGCGGGTGATCGAAGGCGGCGTGATCCGAGCGCAGGACGCGATCGAGGCCGAGTAGAGCTCCTCCTCCAGACGGCGACGAGCGCGGCCAACACGCCAGCGCAAAGTAGCGCCCCCGCGGCGGCGACGACGAGGGGGGACGGGCTGGTCTCGAGGGGCGCCCTCTCGGGTACCGGAGGAGCCGGCAGCGGCTCGTCTTTGGCGGCCAGCGCGAGCAGCACGATGGCCTCGGTCCAGCCGAGGGGGGCTGCGGCCTTCGGCTCGCCATCGCCGTTGACCTTCTCGGGGAACGCGCCCAGGCTCGTGCGGTGGGCCGCGAGCCACCCCAGCCAGCGGTCGGCGGCGTCCTCGTCGCCGGAGGCGGCGGCCGAGAGGGCGAAGAGGGCGGTCTCGGGGGTCCAGGCGACGCTCGGGTCCTGCGGCCACCTCTCGCCGGGCAAGAGGCCGCCGTTCGGCGCGCGCAGCCTCTCGGCCGCGTCGGCGATCGCCGCCTCGATCCGCGCATTCGGTGGGGCGAAAGGCGGGGCGAGGAAGTTCACGGCGGCGTCGGCGCCGCTGCGGGCGCCCGTGGTGCGCTGGTAGCCTGTGGGGGCGAACTCGCGTGCTATGGCCGCGTCCAGGCGGCCGGCCGCCTCGGCGTAGCGCCGGGCATCGGACTCGTGGCCGAGGCTGCGCGCGAGGTCGGCGGCGGCGCGCAGGCCAGTCCTCAAGGGCGCTGCCGTCCCGAGGTTCGGCCTCCAGGTTTCGGTCTCCCAGTAGTCCGCGCCGCCCGGCGGCAGCCCGTCAGACCCCAGCGAGGCGACGGCCGCCTCGGCGGCGGCGCGCGCGGCGGGCCAGAGGCTCTCGGCGCGCTGCCGCTCGCGTTGATCCGCGGTGACGAACCAGTACCAGGTCGCCCAGGGGAACCAGCCGACGGCGTCGAGTTGCGGGGACCGCCCGTCGAGCACCGGGGAGCCGGCCGCGTCGTAGCGGGCCTCCCAGGTGCCGTCGCTCTCTTGCGCGTCGGCGAGGAAGGAGAGGACCTCGTTGGACTCCTCGTGGTGGCCGGTCGCGGCGAAGGCCACCGCCACAAAGCTCGCGTCGCGCGGCCAGACGCTGCGCCAGCGGGGGTGCAACCCCGCGAGCGCCGCGCCGTTAGGGCGCGTCAGCAGGCGCAGGTTGAGGAGCGCACGCTCGGAGACGCGGCGCTCCACGGCGTCGTCGCCTGGCACGGTGCCTGCCGCGAGCCAGGCCCGGCTCGCGGCGGCCGCCGACGCCGCGCCGGGGTCGTCCGGTGGCACCGTCACGGCTTTCGTGGCGCCCGGCGGGACGAAGCGCAACCTGCCGTCGGGGAGGCGCAGCACGTTGCTCGAGGGGAGGTAGGACGCCCCGCGCGCCTCCTCCGGGGAGACGGGGAGCACCGACCCCGAGGAAGGGTCCCCGATCAGACCGGACGCCACAAGCGGCACGGGCGCGGGGTACATCTCCTCCTCCGGCGACGCGGAGCCGGCCGCGCACAGGGCGATCCCCAGGACCAGGATGGCCGCAGCCGAATAACGCGCGTAGCGGGCCGAACCGCCACCTTTAATCCCTCCCATCACGCGGACAATGTTAGAGCATCGCGACGGGCATGGAAGGTTTTCAGGTTTTTAGGGGTGCTCCTCGAGGGGCGGGTTCCTGAGCCTCAAAGCCTTGACGCCTCAGAACCTCAGAGCCTAAATGCCTCATGCCCTAGGGCAGCTCGGCGTGCGGGTAGAACCAGGTATCCAGCCAGACGCGCTGCTGCATGGCCTCGCTGCTAATCGGGAGGCCCGCGGCCAGGGGGACGAAGAACAGGGTGGCCGCCAGCGCCACGGCGGTGAAGGCGACGACGACCCACGGACCCCACGGCCTGCGACCCCAGATCCGCACGAGCCAGTAGACCAGCGCCATGAGGGCGAAGGCGTAGGAGGGCAGGTAGTTGTAGATGTAGGGGATGCGGGTGCCCGGTATCCACGGCAGGAGCAAGAAGACGTAGCCCAGGAGTATCGGGACTAGCGGGTCGTCCGCGAGCGGCTTGCGCGCTATGAGGCGGCGCGCCGCCTCGACGATGCCGGCCACCACCGCCAGCGTGCTCCCGTACCAGAGGACGGGGTTGCCGATGGCGGCGATAACCTGCAGCTCCCCGGTCGCCGTCGCGAACAGGGAGGAGAGGCGTATGGTGCGCAGCATCAGTGGCCAGCTCCACCAGGGCGACCCCCAGGGGTTGGGGATCGCCGCGGACACCTTCTCGAAGGCTTTCAGGTGCCAGTCCCACGTCCACTGCCAGGCCTCCCAGGGGTTGGCGGTCACGGCTACGAGCGCCCCGACGTAGACGACCGCGAGGTACAGGACCACCGAGACCCACAGGCTTGCCAGGAACGGCCTTCCGAGCCCCTTGCGCCAGAGGACGTAGCCGACGGGCACGACTACCATGAAGACTGCCCACTTGACGCTTATGGCCAACCCGAGCAGCACCGCCACCCACAGGACCTGCCGTGGGCGCTCGACGAGCAGGGCCGCGAGCAGGGTCGCGAGCGTGAAGAACAGGAGGATGAGGTCCATGATCCCGACGCGCGAGTAGGCTATGAGGAAGGTCTCCCCCGCTATAAAGGCAGCGAGCAAGACGGCGGCCACCCGCTCCCTCATCAGGTACCAGCCGAGGGCCGCGCCTAAAGGTATGAGGGCTACGCCGAACAGGAGGGGCATCAGCCGCCAGCCGATCGGCGTGTCTCCGAAGAGGGCTATGCCAACGGCGATGATGAACTTGCCCAGAGGGGGATGCAGGTCGAACTGATAGGTTCCCTCCAGGAACTTGCGCGCCATCACGGGGAAGTAGATCTCGTCCCAGATCCGCTGCCCCGGGAAGCCGAGCTTCCACACCCGCGCCCACAGGCCCACAAGGACCGTGACCACGCCGAGCGCCAGCACCGAGCGGTAGGCCCACGAGCTCTCGCGCCTCAGGACGGACTTCATGGGGAGCACGTTACTAGGTGTGGCGAAGGTTTGTAAAGGGGCGCCGGCGGTCGCGCAGGACCAGGTTCCGGCCCACGAGGATCGCCGCCAGGGCGCCGAGGGCGAACCCTCCGGAGACGAGCCAGGCCACGTCGTAGGACGCGGTCTCGGCCACTACCCCGAAGACGAGCGGGCCGACGGCGGCGCCGCCCGAGGCGCCTGTCTGGGTGATGCCGGTCGCGGCCGCCGGATGGCCGGGGCTGGTCTTGACGACTGCGAAGTTGAAGAGGCCGGGCCAACCCCACCCCGCGGCGAAGGCGAGCAGGGCGCCTGGAAGGATCAGGGCCGCCTCCCCCGTCGCCAGCATGACGAACCCCGCGACCCCGGTCGCGAGCATCCCAGCGACGAGCAGGAGCCTACCCCCGTTCATCCCGTCGGCGAGGCGGCCGAACACGACGCGCACGGCGATGCTGGCGGCGCTACCCGCGGCGAGCAGGAGGCCCGCGGTCTCCACCCGCAGGCCGGCCGCTACCGAAGACTCCACGAGGAAGGCGCCAAGCGGGGTCGCCGCCGTCGAGCCGAGACCGATCCCCAGGGTCAGCAGGAAGAGGGGCAAGGGGCGGGCGTCCTTCTCGTCCGTCTCCGCAGGCTTGCCGACGACGCCCTTCGCGGTGCGGGCCGGCACGAGGAACGCGACGGCGAGAGCGAGTGCGGCGCCGCCCACGAACGCCCAGCGCCAGCCCACGGTGACGGCCAGGGTCGGCACGGCGACGCCAGCCAGCAGGGTCGCCACAGGTATGGCGGCCTGCTTGATCCCGAACGACAGCCCCTGCCGCCCGGCCGGGACCTCCCGCGCCAGCGAGAGGTTCGCCGCCGGGTGCGAGACCGCGTTCGCCAACCCCCCGAGGACGAGGCAGGCGACGAGCCCCCACCAGGACCTCGCGAGCAGCGCGACGCCGAGAAGCGAGGCCGCGCTCCCGATCGCGGCGACCCGCATCCCGCGGTGCGGCCCGATCCGCTCCACCACGCGCCCCATGGGCGCCGATGCCAGCGACGACGTGACGAAGAACGCCGCGACCGCGAGCCCCAGCGCAGCCGCGCCGAAGTCCAGCTCGCCGCGCACCTGGACCGCGAGCCCGCCCGTCAGGAAGGCCGGGAGCACGGTGGACGTCGCTACCGCCACGGCCAGCAGCACGGCACGACGGTTCAAGGCTTCGCGTCCCGCCGGGACGCCGTTGTTCTCCGCAGAGGAATGAAGCATATAGTCGATCTTAGCACGCGTCTTTTGCGCCACCACCGGAGCGCGTGAGCCCGTTAACCCGCACCCTCCGTCGAGCCGGCGGCGAGGTCGGCAAGGCGGTGCATGGCCTCCCTCGTCGCGGGGTAGAGCGAGCGGTAGACGTCGTAGAGCTCCGCGTACACCTTCATCTGCTCAGGGTCTGGCTCGGTGACCTCGTCGCGCAGCCGCACCGTGGAGCAGGCTTCGTCTACGTCGCGGTAGAGCCCCGCCGCCACGCCCCCGAGGAGCGCGGCGCCGTGGGCAGGTCCCTCGTCTGCGGTCGTGCGGTGGATGGGGACGCCGTAGATGTCGGCCTGGAGCTCCCGCCAGAGCGCGCTCCTCGCCCCGCCCCCGGTGGCGCGCACCTGATCCACCGGCACCCCGAGCTCGCGCAGGATCCCCAGCGAGTCCCGCAACGAGAAGACCACACCCTCCATGACGGCGCGCGTCATGTGCGCGAGGCCGTGGCGGCCCGTGAGCCCGACGAAGGCGCCGCGCGCCAGCGGGTCGAGGTGCGGGGTGCGCTCGCCGCTCAGGTAGGGCAGGAACAGGAGCCCCTCCGCGCCGGCCTCGACCCGCGAGGCGTCCCGTACAAGACGGTCGTAGTCTTCGCCGAGCGTCTCACGCCACCACCGCAAGGAGCCGCCCGCGGACAGGGTTACGCCCATCAGGTGGTACGCCCCCGGCACGGCGTGGCAGAAGGCGTGGATGCGCCCCGAAGGGTCGGGCGTGAACCCCTCGGTTGGGGCGAAGAGGACGCCGCTCGTCCCTACCGACGAGCTCAGGAGGCCGCCCTCGACGACGCCTACCCCAACCGCGGCGGCGGCGTTGTCCCCGCCCCCTGCCGCCACGGGGATGCCCGGCGGCAGGTCGAGGTCTTCGGCGATGCCCCGGCTCAGCTCGCCGGTCGTCTCGGGACCTTCGTACACTTCAGGCATCCATTCGGAGGGCAGCTCCAGAGCGTTCAGGATCTCGCGCGACCAGTCTCTCTGTCCCATATCTAGCAGCAGCGTGCCGGCGGCGTCGGAGGCGTCGGTCGCGCGCTCACCGGTGAGCCGGAGCCGGACGTAGTCCTTGGGGAGCAGGATGCTGGAGACCCTCGCGTAGTTCTCTGGCTCCTCGTCCCTGAGCCAGAGCACCTTGGGGGCCTGGAAGCCGGTGAGGGCCGGGTTCCCGGCGATGGAGATCAGGCGCCCCTCCCCCACCTTGTCGGTGAACTGGGCGCACTGCTCGTGCGTGCGCTGGTCGTTCCACAGGAGCGCCGGCCTTATCACCTCGTCCGAGGGGTCGAGGAAAACAGAGCCGTGCATCTGGCCCGTGAGGCCCAGGCCCACCACCTCCTCCTCGGATTCGGCCAACTCGGCGGCCACGCTCCCGAGTGCCTCCCTCGCGCCCCGCCACCAGTCCTCCGGGTCCTGCTCGGTCCAGCCGGGCCGCGGGCTGTGGAGGGGGTACTCGGACGAAGCCTCGGCTATCAGGTTCCCAGCTTCGTCGACCGCCACGGCTCTGGCGCCGCCGGTGCCCA
>DATACV010000269.1:0-2898 GCA_036258875.1 Rubrobacteraceae bacterium | reverse complement strand
AGCTCGTCCAGGCTAACCAGCCCGGCGCGGACGGCGTAGAGGGCGGCCTGCGTGCGGCTCTGGACGCCGAGCTTCATCAGGATGGCCGAGACGTGGGCCTTCACCGTCTTCTCGCTCACGTAGAGGGCGCCCGCGATCTGCTTGTTCGCCTTGCCGCGCGCCAAGAGCTTCAGCACCTCGGTCTCTCGGTCGGTGAGAGCCTCGGGGTTCTCGGGGGCGCGAACCTCGCGCATCAACCTCGCCGCGGCCTCTGGGGCAAGGTGAACCCGGCCCTCGGCGGCCGCCTTGATGGCGCGGCTGAGCTCGTCGGAGTCCGTGTCCTTGAGCAGGTAGCCGATGGCGCCGGCCCTCACGGCCCCCGTCACCGAGGCGTCCTCGAGCACGCTGGTGAGCGCCACGACCTCGACCTCGGGCAGCTCCTTGCGGATGGCCTGGGTCGCCGAGATCCCGTCCATCACCGGCATCAGGAGGTCCATGAGGACCACGTCCGGCTGGAGCTCGCGGGCCATGGCGAGCGCCTCCCGGCCGTTCTCCGCCTCGCCGACGACCTCGAACTCGGGGTCGAGCGAGAGGAACATCCGCAGGCCCTGGCGCACCACGCCGTGGTCGTCGGTTATCAGAACTCTTGTCGCCATCGCACCCTCTCTTACTGCTTTGGTCCCGAATTATCGCCCCACCGAAGGTCCATAGCAATGTTCGTTCCTACGCCCGATGGCCGTGGGGTAGGTCCGAGCCACGCTCGCAAGGGCAGGCGACCCTGTTAGAGGAGAGAAGCGATGGTCTAGACTCACGGGGCTCCAACGGGTGGCGCTCCCTCCCGAAGCGGTAGAGAATCCGGAGGCCAGAGGGTAAGGAGATGTTCCGCAGATGCGAGAAGTCGTGAGACTCGAGCCGCCGCTACGCTGGGCCAGAAAGGGAGACAGCCGCCGGGTGGCGGAGCTGATGGACGTCGCCGGCCACGGCTTGCCGGCCTACGTGTGGTCCCTCTCGGCTGAGGACGATCAAGAGTCCATCGACGTGGGTACCGCGCGTGCGGCGCGCGAGGACGGGAACTTCTCTTACCGTAACGCGGTGGTCGCCGAGGAGGGCGGGGAGGTAGTGGCCCTGTTGCTGGCGTACCGGCTGCCGGAGGCGGGCGAGGACGTGGACCTGGACGAAGTCCCCGAGGTGCTGCGCCCGCTGGTGGAGCTCGAGCTGCTCGCGCCGGGCACCTTCTACGTGAACGGGCTGGCGACGCTCCCCGGGTACGAGAGCCGGGGGCTGGGGACCAGACTGCTGAACGTCGCCGCCGACCTGGCGTCAGAGGCCGGCTGCGACGAGCTCAGCATCGAGGTCTTCGAGCAGAACGAGGGAGCGGTTCGCCTGTACGAGCGCTACGGCTACCGGACCGTCGCCCGACGGCCTGCTATGCCCCATCCCAGCTACCCCTACGAAGGCGAAGTCCTGCTGATGACCCGGAAGGTCGCCCGTACCTGAGATCAGATACCCCGGCAGGTAGCCTGCTCGTCCGGCGTCGGGAGCCTAGAACTTTCGTCTTAGAGAGCACTCTCTAAAGTCCCACTCGACGATTATCCCTTCTCCCGATGTATCCGCCCGTGCTCGTGGCGATACTCACTGACGACACTTCGATGCGCGAGGCAAGGAGCGTGGGTGATGCTACGAGCGAAGACGGAGGAGCCGCCGAGAGCACCGCTTGCCGCCGACCAAGCCGGCTCGTCTGGGGATCGGAGACCGATGAGCCCCCGCGTCTTCGTCTTGGCGCTGGCGACCTTCGCCACCGGGACGGGGACCTTCATCGTCACCGGGCTGTTGGGCGGCGTGGCCGGGGATCTCTCGGTCTCGGTCGGTACGGCCGGGCACCTCGTCACCGTCTTCGCCGTCGCGTACGCGCTTCTATCTCCGTTCCTCGTGGCCGCCACCGGCCGCGTGGGCAGGAGGCGTCTGCTCGTTGTCACGCTTGCCCTCTTCGCCGCGGCCAACGCCCTTGCGGCCGTGGCCCCGACTTACGCGGTGCTGCTCGTCTCGAGGTTCGCAGCCGGGGCCTTCGCGGCGGTCTCCACGCCCGTGGCCCTGGCGACCGCCGCCCAGCTCGCTCCCCCGGAACGCAAGGGGAGCGCGCTCTCCATCACGATAGGCGGGATCTCGGTTGCGTGGGTGATCGGGGTGCCGCTGGGGGCCGTGATAGTCGACTACTTTGGCTGGCGCGCGAGCTTCGCCCTGGCGGCCGTCCTGGCCGTCGTGGCCGCAGCGGGCGTCAGGTTGCTCCTGCCGGGCGTGGCCAACGTGGCGCCCGCCGGCGGGCTCGCCTCGCGGCTGGCCGTCGCCGGGCGCCCCGCCGTCCTCGTGACCCTCCTCGTGACGGTGCTGGCGATGGTGGCGGGCTTCGTCGTCCTCACCTACGTACGTCCCATGCTCGAAGGCCTCACGGGCCTGGGAGGCGAGGGCATAGGTTTGATGCTCTTCGTCTTCGGGCTCGCCGGCGTGGTCGGCTCTTACCTGGGCGGCTACGGCGCGGACCGCTGGGGGTACAGGGCGACCACGCTCCCTATGCTCGCGGTCCTCGGGCTCTCGCTCCTCGCCTTCCCGCTGTTGCCGGCGATCGGAGCAGGCCCCATGCTAACCATAGCCGGGGCCGGAACGGCGCTATTTGCCTGGGGCGCCGTGATCTTCGCGATTATCCCGCTGCAGCAACACCACCTGATCGGGATCGCACCCGACCAGCCGAGCGGGGTCCTCTCCCTGAACTCCTCGGCCGACTACGTCGGGCAGGGACTCGGGGCGGGCCTCGGATCGCTCGCCCTGGGCTTCGCCCCGCTGGCGGCCCTCGGGTACGTGGGCGCCCTGCTGGCGCTCGCGGCCGTGGTGACGCTGGTGCTGGGCGGGCGTCTCTGCGCCAGG
>DATACV010000268.1:0-15685 GCA_036258875.1 Rubrobacteraceae bacterium | reverse complement strand
GAAGAGCTCGAAGTGCTCGGCGAGGTTCTCCTCGCCGTAGCGCTCGACCATCGCCTTCCGGATCTCCTCGCCGACCGCCATGGTCTCGCTCATGAGCATCGTGGTCTGGTTGGCGACGCCGACCCGCTGCAGGTCCTCCTCCGGGTCGAAGCCGGGGCACATGCCGTGGCCGAGCTTGTCCTTTAGCTCCTCGGAACCCATACGGCCGAGGATGAAGTCCACGACGTGGCCGGTCTCCTCGAGGTTGCGCAGGATCAGGTACTTCCCGTTGCCGTCCTCTTTGGTGGTCTGCGAGGCGGTTGCCTTGGTCTCCTCGTGGTAGTACTTGCCGTGGATGATGCTCGTGAAGCCCCTCTCGGCGTAGCGCGTGACGCGCTTCCAAACCGAGAGGACCGACCCACAGGTCGTGTCCACGACTATGCAGTCTTTCTCTCTGAGCTTCCGCACCCAGTCCACGGGGGCGCCGAAGGCGGGCAGGATGACAACGTCCTCGGGACCGAGCGAGTCGAACTTCTCGTCGGGGCGGCCGTTGAAGCCTTCGGAGAGGAACTCTATGCCCATCTCGCGCAGGCGGGCGTTCATGGAGGGGTTGTGGATCATGTCCCCCGTTATGTGGATGCGCCGCTCCGGGAACTTCTCCCTGGTCTGAAAGGCGTAGTCCACCGCCCTGTCCACCCCGTAGCAGAAGCCGAACTCATCGGCAAGCCTCAAGGTGAGGCCGTCGACCTCGAGGACGTTGCCGTTCTCGCGGACGTGTTCAACCACCTCGGAGCGGTAGTCCCGGTCCAGGAGGTGCTGCACGTCGTTCCGCAACTTGAAGCCCTTGCGGAAGTATCTCTGCTCCGTCACGCTCACCTCTTTTAAGCTGTCAGCCGTCAGCTTTCAGCTATCAGCTTGTTTTGCTCGAGTCTCCGGACGTTATTCTAGCAGGCGCTATACGAGGCTCCGTTGAAAGGGTCACGTACCGCACGAAAACCTCGACGCCGGCGGTGGATGAGTTCCTCGCAGATGCTGACAGCTGACCACTGATAGCTGATGGCCCTTGAAGTGTGAAATGGGTGTAAAATACGTCGCCGTGGAACGAGGAAGGCACACCATAATGCTCGCCGACAACGACCCCGTCGCGCTGGACACCGCCACGGCCGCGCTCGCGGGCGCCGGCTTCAAGGTGGTGCAGGCGACGGACGGGCAGCGGGCCATCCAGGAGGCGTTGGGGCGCAGGGTGGACCTGATCGTGATGGACGTCTCGATGCCCCAGGTGGGGGGCGTAGAGGCGTGCCACTGCCTGAAGGCGATGCCGAAGACCTCGAAGATACCGGTGGTCCTTACCGCCGCCAAGAAGGACCCCGCCGGGCGCATGCTCGCGGAGCGCACGCACGGCTCGGTCCGGGTCCTGCGCAAGCCCTTCGCCCCCGAGGAGCTGGTATCGGTGGCGAAGCAGCTCGTGAGGCCGAAGTCGCTGCTCTAGCCCGGCTCCGCTCCCCCCGTAAAACTCTTGAGGCGAACGGCGGCGCGCCGCCGGCCACGGTGGGGTGTGTCTCGTGGTGAAGGTCATAGTCGTGGGCGGGGGCATCGGGGGGCTCACGGCGGCCCTCGCGCTCGGGCGCGCGGGCGTCGAGGTAGCGGTCTTCGAGCGCGCCCCTGAGCTGCGGGAGATAGGGGCGGGCATCTCGCTGTGGGCGAACGCGACGCGGGCGCTCAAGGGGCTCGGGGTGTACGAGGAGGTGCGGGCCGCCGGGGCGGCCGAGATCGGCGGGGAGCTCCGCTCGTGGCGCGGGGAGATGCTCTTGAAGATCCCGGCGGAGGACCTGAAGGAGAGGTTCGGGGAGGCGAACCTCGCCGTCCACCGGGCGGATCTGCAAGGGGCGCTCTTCTCCTCCCTCCCGCGAGGTACCGTGCGGCTCGGGGCCGAGTTCACCGGCTTCGAGCAGGACGACGAAGGGGTGCTTGCGCGCTTCGCCGGCGGGCGCGAGGAGCGGGGAGACCTCCTCGTGGGCGCTGACGGGATCCGCTCCTCCGTCAGGGCACGCCTGTTCGGCCGGAGCGAGCTCCGCTACGCGGGGTACACGGCCTGGCGGGGCATCGCCGAGGTCGGCGACGGCAGCCTCCCCGAGGGGGTAGGTCTCAACCTGTGGGGCAGGGGCTCGGAGTTCGGGCTGGTCGGCATCGGCCGGGGCCGCTTCTACTGGTTCGCGACGAAGAACGCACCGGAGGGCGAGGCTGAGGGCACGGCGGGACGCAAGCGGGAGGTGCTGGATCTCCTCTCCGGCTCGTACCGGCCGGCGAGGGCGGCGGTCGAGGCGACAGCCGAGCCGGAGATACTGCGCAACGACATCTACGACCACGAGCCCATAAGGAGATGGGGCGTGGGCCGGGTGACGCTGCTCGGGGACGCAGCCCACCCGATGACGCCCAACCTCGGCCAGGGGGCCTGTCAGGCCATAGAGGACGCGGTGGTGCTCGCGCGGTGCCTGGGCGGAGGGGACGGCATACCCGGCTCCCTGCGGCTCTACGAGGAGCGCCGGGTCCGCAGAACCACCGCCGTGGTGAGGAGGTCCCGGCTGGTCGGCAGGGTTACACAGGTCGAGAACCCGTTGCTCTGCCGCCTGCGCGACGCGCTCGCGAGGAGGACCTCGGCCCGCGCGCAGCTAAGACAGTACGAGAAGATCGCGAGGTACGAGCCGTGAGCGGGCCCGAGCGAGGCCTGAGCCTCGAGGATCTGCCCCGGCCGCCGCTCTTCAAGCTGGCCGGAGAAGACGGCGAGGACGCCTTCGAGGAGACGGCGGTGGGCGGAGAGGACGCGAAGGTCGGCGCCCTGTTCTCGAGCCTGGCGCTCGCGGAGGAGTTCTCCCTCGAGGCGGAGGCGCTCGGGATGGGCGCGCTCGCGGGGCTCGAGCCCGTGGAGATCGCGGGCTGGGGGGCCGTCGAGGACTACGCAGCGTCAGGGCAGGATTACGTGCTCGTCGTCTCAGAGAGGGGGACCGGGCTCTTTCACGCCGGGGACGTGGCACGGCGCGCCGCGGAGGGGGCGCGGGAGATGCCGCTCCCCCTGTACGTGATCTGCGACGAGAGGGGGGAGGCGCCCCTGATATCGGTCGATACAGGCGGCGAAGAGGTGATGGTAGCCGCGCTCTTCAGCTCCCCCGAGAAGGCCCGCGCGTTCAGGGAGGAGGCCTCTCACCTGGACCTGCCCGACCGGCTCGGGAACGTCGAGGACCGGGACGGCTTGAGGCGGCACGCCCTCGTCGCCAGGCAGGCCGGGGCAGACTACGCCGTCGTGGACCCCGAGGCGGGGCTCACGGAGGCGATCCCGGTGGAGGACCTGATCGGATGATGCCGACCCTCGCCCTGGACCTGGACTCCACCTTGTGGGACACGGGCGCCGGGGTGCGCGAGGCGGCGTTCGAGGTCACCGGGGAGAGGCTCGACGTGGGATCCACCTGGACGCACGTGCTCGACGCCTGCGGCGAGGAGGCCGCGACGGAGATCTTCGACCGCGTCTTCTCGCCCGAGGCGATCCGCGCCCGCGAGCCCTACCCCGGAGCCGCGGAGGTGGTCAGGCACCTGCGACGCGGGCTGGGTATGGAGGTCCACGTCGTCACCCGGGGTCACGACCCCGGGGCGCTCCGACCCCACCTCGAGCTCTGGCTGGGGGAGCGCTTCGGGCCGGAGATCGGGCTCACCGTCACGACCGGGGACAAGCTGCCCGTTCTGCGGGAGATAGGCGCCTTCGGCATGATCGACGACCGGCCCGAGACCCTCGAGCGCGTCGCCGACGCGGGGCTGTGGGCCGCGGCCAGGATCCAACCGTGGAACCGCGAGCTCGTCGCGGCGAGGACGGACGTCCACGGTTTCTCGGACTGGCGCGAGGTCCCGAACCTCCTTCCGGTGCTGTAACCTGTTGCACGGAAGGCGAGAGGCGGGAGGAGGCGCGGTGAGCGGCGAGAGCGCGGGGGGCGACGGGGGGATACGGGAAGGGGCGCCGGAGATCTCCGGGTTCCTGAGCCGGGGCAGCTTCGTCTCGGTCTCGGCCCGTATCGGCAACGACCTGGCGGGCTACGTGTGCGACCGGGACGGGAGCGGCCTGCTCCTCGAGGTGCGGGACCCCAGCGGGGACATCCACGGCTACGAGTTTCTGCCCTGGGCCAGCATAGAACGGGTCAGCGCCGAAGAAGGGTAGGACCGTGACGGATCGTGGCGGAAAACCGTTCGAGGACCTGCCCGAGCTGGAGACCGGGCGGCTGCTCCTGCGAAAGATGCGCCTGGACGACGCGCCGGCCATGTTCGCCTACGCCTCGGACCCCGAGGTCACGCGCTACGTGCTCTTCGAGACCCACCGCTCGGTGGAGGACTCGGAGGCGTTCCTGCGCCTCGCGGTGGAGGGCTACGAGAGGGGAGACTTCGGCGGCTGGGGCGTCGTCCTCAAGGACAGCGGTAGCTTCGTCGGCACCTGCGGCGTGGACATGGGCTACGTCCCCGAGCACGCCCGCGCCGAGCTGGGCTACGTCCTCTCGCGCGAGCACTGGGGGAAGGGGCTGATGCCCGAGGCCGTGCGAGCCGTCATCCGCTTCGGTTTCGGGCGCATGGAGCTGAACCGCATACAGGCGCGGTGCATGATAGAGAACACCGCCTCCGCCAGGGTCATGGAGAAGGCCGGTATGACCTACGAGGGAACCTTGAGGGAGCACGAGCTCATCAAGGGCGCCTACCGAAACATCAAGGTCTACTCGATCTTGCGGCGCGAGTACCGCCCGGCGTAGGCGGACCTACGGCGCGGCGAGCGCGGCGAAGAGCCGCTCGACGTCGCGCTCGGTGTTGTAGAGGTGCGGCGAGACGCGCACGCTCTCGCCGCGCACGCTGACGTAGACGCCCTGCGCGGCGAGCCGCGCGGCGAGGTCCTGGGGGGCTGCGGTGCCGAGCTTGAGCCCGATCATGTGCCGCGCCCGCGCCTCCTTCGGGACCGCCTCGATACCGCGTTCTCTCGCCTCCCCCTCGATGAGGTCGGTCAACCCGCCGATGGTCTCGCGGACGTTCTCGACGCCCCACTCGAGGATCTGGCGCAGGGCCTCGTTGGCGACCGGGAGCAGGGCGAAGTTGGCCCGCTCGCCGACGTCGTAGCGCCTGGCGCCTGGCTGGAAGGCTTCCTCGTAACTAACGAGCCCCGAGAAGTCCTCGCTGCCGCGGCGGTTGATCCAGTTGTGCTCTATGGGCTCTCCCTCCCTCCACCCCTCGCCTGCGTACATGAACCCTACTCCATAGGGGCCGAGCAACCACTTGTACGCGGAGGCGATCAGGAAGTCCGGCCTCACCTCCCGCACGTCGAAGGGGTGCGCGCCGAGCGACTGTATGGCGTCCACGACGAGCGCCGCCCCGGCCTCCCTGGCGCGCTCGCCGACGCGCCGGAGGTCGAGCAGCGACCCGTCCGTCCAGTGGCAGTTCGGCAAGGCGGCGACGGCGGTGTTCGCGTCGAGCTGCTCGAGCACCGCCGAGGTCCAGTCGTGGTCGGCGGGGCGAGGGACGGTAACCAGCTTCGCGCCGGAGCGCTTCGCGAGCTCGCGCCACGCGTAGACGTTGGAGGGGAACTGGTCCTCGAGGATCAGGATGCGCTGTCCTTCGCGAACGGGGACGTTAGCCGCGGCGACGGCGATGCCGTAGCTCACGGAGGGTACGAGGGCCACGCCGTCCGGCTCCCCGCCGACGAGCCGCGCGAAGAGAGCGCGGCTCTCCTCCGCGTCACCGAAGAAGTCCGGGGGCGCTATCTCCCAGGGCCGCGACTTGCGCCCCACCGCGCGCTCGCCTGCCTCCCGCGCCGAGCGCAGCTGCGGCGACATGTAGGCGCAGTTGAGGTAGGAGATGTCCCCCGGTATCTCGAAAAGTCTACGCTGGTCCCCGAGGTTCACGACCCGCCCCTTTCCCTGCTGTCCGTCCCGTTATTTACTCAGAAACCGGAGCAGCCTGCCCGTCGAGATCATGGCGCCGCCGAGGACCGCCGGTATCCCCCCGCCGGGGTGGACCGAGGCCCCGACCCGCCACAGCCAGGGCTTCTTCCGGTCCGAGTACCGCGGCCTGTGCAGCGGCCCGCTCATCCAGAACGGCCTTACCGCCCCGTAGAGCGCCCCGCCCGCGCTCCCCCGGGTCCCGAAGTACCTGGGGTGCAGGACCTCGTACTCCCCGAAGTACTCCGTGAGGGGCTTCGGGAGCCCGACCACACGAGAGACCCGCTCGACCTCCCGAGCGACGAACGCGTCGTCCAGCCCGTACGCCCGCCCGTTGGGCGGGGCGGTGAGCCCCAGCGCCAGCACGGGCCTCTCGTTCGGGTACGGTTCTCCAGGCCGGTAGTAGTCCAGGAAGGCCATCGTCTCTCTGGGCTCCTCCGCGGCCTCAAGGCTCGCGTAAAGACTTTCGGGGTCGGAGGGAAGCACGACGCCGTGGGTCGTCAGGGGTGCCGGCAACCCGTCTTCGAGCGCCGCGTAGATCGCCACCCCCGAGCACGAGAGCCTCCCCCGGCGTCCCTTCGGGCCGGGCTCGACGAGCCACCGCAGCCTCTCCGGGTCCAGACCGCTCACCACCGCGTCGGCCGTGTACTGCCCCTCCGGGGTGGACACCTTACCGGCTTCGATCCTGCTAACCGGTTCTTCGGTCCTGATCTCCACGCCGCCGCAGCGGGCGAGCCGCTCGAGGGCGAGCACGATCTCGTAGACCCCACCCTCGGGCACCCACACGCCGTCCTTCGCCATCACCGCCGGCATGCTGGCGTAGAGCGCGGGGGTCCGGGCCGGTCCTACGCCCGCGTTGAGGGTGTGGATCGCGATGATCTCCCTCAGTCCTTCGGGCAGCCAGCCGAGGCTGTCGAGGTAGCTCCTCGTGGTCGGCCTTCTCCCGTAGAGACGCAGCAGCCGCCACAGCGCCGGCCTCAGCCCGGCGTCGGACCAGTCTGTCGTGAGGAGGCGGGTTATCTCCGGCCCGAGCCCCCCATGGACGCCTACGAACCGCTCCCACGCTCCCCGCCACGGGTGGCCCTCGGGCACGGGCAGCGAACAGACCGTCTCTCGAAAGTAATAGGTGCCGACCTCCGGTAACCGCCTGAGCGTGAGGCGCGCGACGGCCGCGGCTTCGCCGTCGCCTCCGGCGAGCCCGTCCCAGCGCCTGAGGTACTCCTCCCAGACCCCGGGGAAGGTAACTATGGCGGGACCGGTGTCCATCCGCTGGCCGTCGAGCTCGACGCGCCGGCTCTTGCCGCCGAGCCAGGGGCCTGCCTCGAGCAGAGTAACCCGGTGCCCGGCGCGCCCGAGCAGGGCGGCGGCGGCGAGCCCGCCCAGGCCACCCCCGACCACGACGACGCGCTTCACGGGTACGTCCCCAGCGAGAGCGCCGCGACGAGCTGCACGCCGGCGACCGTCCCCGCCACGTAGGGGAAGGCTATCGAGAAGCCGTAGAGCCTGTGTCCGGTCTCCGGCGTCGGGACCCTCCACAGCGCGTACAGCAGCGAGCCGGCTATCGCGGCGTTCACTAGCGCGACAGGGACGTTGACGAGCGCGAAGCAGAAGGTGGCTAGCGCCCAGAAAGTCCCGCTCCAGAGCACTACGCCCCCGGGTCCGAGGCGGACGGCCGTCGTCTCTATGCCCACCTTCCCGTCCTCGTCCACGTCCTGGACGGCGTCGAAGGTGTGCTTCGCGGCGCTCCAGGCCATCAGCCCGAGGGCCGCGGGCCAGACCACGGGCGCCCAGAGCGCGAGCGGCACGAAGACCAGCGGGAAGGCGTAGGCCGCGTTGCTAAGTGAGTCCAAGTAGGGGCGGGCCTTGAAGCGCGCTGGCGGGATCGAGTAGCCGGCGAAGAGCAGCGCGTAGAGAAGCATCCAGATGAGAGCTCCGAAGGGGAGGGAGAGGGCGAAGTAGGCCACGAAGGGCAGGTTCGTGAGGAGTACGCCGGCCCAGATGAGCCGGACCTCTCCGGGACTTATACGCGCTCCTTCGAGGGTGCCTTTGCGCGGGTTCTTTGCGTCCGTCTCCTGGTCGAAGACGTCGTTTATGCCGTAGATCAGGAGGTTGAACGGCAGCGTCAGCCAGAGCAGTATCGGGAGCGCCTCCCACCTCCAGAGGTCACCCGAGAGCCACATCCCGACCGCAGCTGGACCCAGGGTGTTGATCCAGAGCACGGGCCTTGCGATGTGGAAGAGACGCGAGATCACGAACCCCAATATACCAGCGGCCCGCACCCGCGCTGCGATACCATACACGCGTGTTTACGCAGTACCTGCGCGCCGCGCCGCGGCCCCTGATCGCGGCCTCGACCTTCTTTTTCGCCGCCGCGTTCTTCGCTGTCCGCTTCCCGGACGTGCCTGGTGCAGTGGTGGGCTCCTACGTCTCCACCTTCCTTATCGCGCTGCCCTCTGTTCTGGCCCTTTTCGCCTACCTCGGGGCGCGCGGGGCCGTCATCTCGCTGGCCGCGCTCGCTCTCTTCGGCTACGCCATAGAGACCGTCGGGGTAGTCACCGGGTTCCCCTACGGTCCCTTCTACTACGGCGACGCGCTGGGGGCCGGGATCTTCGGCCTGGTCCCTTTCCTGTTGCCGGTCTCCTACGCGCCGCTCGTGATCGGGGCCGTCGCCGCCTCGTGGAGCCCCGATCTCCGGCACCGCTGGCTCTGGGTCCTGCGCTCGGCCCTGCTCCTGACCCTGATCGACGGCGTCCTCGACCCGGGGGCCGCCTCTCTGGGCTTCTGGGTGTGGCCCGAAGGCGGCCCCTACTACGGCGTGCCTCTGAGCAACTACGCGGGCTGGCTCTTCTCGGGCGCTCTCGCCGCCGCGCTGCTCATCGCGGCGGGCCGGTGGGAAGCCGCCCCGCCGCCCGGCCTGCTCGACAGCGCGGTCGTGGCGCTGGCGTTCTGGGTCGGGGTCGCCGTCTTCTCGGGTCTCCTCCTGCCGGCGCTGCTCGGGGCTTCGCTCTTCGCCTACCTCCTCCACCGCCGCGCGCGGCTCGGATCCCACCGGCCAAAGACGACGCCGGATGGCCGGCGGGTATAGACTGGGGTGAGGCGGATGAAGTGGGCCACGACCATATCGCGCAAGACCTCTTTCGAGGAGGCGATCTTCGAGTGCGCCGAGGAAGTCGCCAGGCGTCTCGGGCCAGGCCCGGTCTCCCTGACTATGGCTTTCGTCACCCCGCACTTCGCGGACTACTACCCGCGCCTCCACGGATTGGTCAGCCGCCACCTCGAGCCGGGGACGTTCCTCGGTTGCTCGGGCGGGGGTGTGATCGGGGGCGGCGAGGAGGTGGAGCGCGCGCCGGCCACAACCCTCGTGGCCGCGCGGCTCCCTGAGGTCGGCCTGACGCCGTTCCGCGTCGACGGCCCGCTGCCCGACCTCGACGGGCCACCTGACGCCTGGGAGCGTCTCGTCGGCGTGGGCGCTTACGAGGAGCCGCAGTTCGTGCTCCTGGTCGACCCCTTCTCCGTCCGCGCTGAGGCCCTGCTCGCCGGGCTCGACTACGCTTTCCCGGCGTCTTCGAAGATCGGGGGGCTCGCCAGCGGGGGCACCTCGCCGGGCCTCAACACCCTGTTCATGGACGAGGAGGTGTTCTCGGACGGTGCGGTCGGCGTCGCCCTGACCGGCAACGTCGCCCTCGACACCATCGTGGCCCAGGGCTGCCGGCCCGTGGGGGAGCTGATGCAGGTCACCGGCTGCGACGGGAACATCCTCTACGAGCTCGACGGCAAAGGCGCCTTGCGAACGCTGCAAGAGCTCTTCGCCACCCTCACCGAGCGCGACCGTCGCCTTGCGAGCACCGCCCTCTTCGTCGGCGTCCTCATGGACGAGTTCCGCGAGGAACCCAGGGTGGGGGACTTCCTGATCCGGAACCTCATCGGCGTGGACCCGCACCGCGGCGCCGTGGCCGTCGGCGAGCACCTGCAAGAGGGGATGCGCGTCCGCTTCCACCTGCGCGACGCCGAGACCTCAGCCGAGGACCTCCACGCCATGCTGCGGGGCTACGAGAAGGCCTCCCCCGGTACCGCTAACCCCTCCGGGGCTCTCCTCTTCTCCTGCCTCGGGCGCGGGGAGGGCCTCTACGGACGACCCAACTTCGACACCGAGGTCTTCCACGAGCACCTCGGCGACGTGCCCGTGGCAGGTTTCTTCTGCAACGGAGAGATCGGACCCGTCGGCGGCACCACCTTCCTGCACGGCTATACCTCCTCCTTCGGCCTCTTCCGTCCAAGGGCTTCAGGCTAGAAAAGGCATCAGGCTTCAGGCACCAGGTTTCAGGTTGAGAACTCTTTATCCGTTGGCGGTGTTCATAACGGTTGGCCTCTGACCACACCAGGGCCCACACAATCCCCTTACGCCAGCATCCCCTGATGCCTGAAGCCTGTGACCTGGGACCTCAAACCCACAAAGTATCAGGTGTATCATGGAGGAGACCACCAGATATGGCGGTCATGTAACTTTTGTTCAAATTCGTTAAGAAAACGCTTCCATTTACGAACTCGTTGTGCTTATATACGGGAAGGCGTAAGAAGTACCCGGGAGGTCTGAAGGTGATCCGAGAGGAAGCTGCCGGGATGGCGGAGATCCGCCGGGAGGATTCGGCTTACCGGAGCGGCTGGGAGGACGGCCGTTTCGGGCCGCCAGAGACCTTCGTCACCAACGCCAACCTGGGCACCTGGACCGAGTACCTGGACCGGCTCGCCTACTATCGGGGCCACCGCGACGGCCGGCGTGTCCGGGAGATGTTGCGGGTCGGCAAAGAGGCAGTCTGAGCAACTAGCCGGTCAGTTCCGGTTCATAACCGTCATCCGAGGCTCTCGCTCCGAGGACCTCCATCTCTTCTCCGCTCGTAAACTGCATCACGCGTCCGTACCGCGCCGTCCTTGAAAGGACGGGCGGGGGCGTTAAGGTCTGTGCCGGCGCCCGGTCTCTCGGGCCGACCACGGAGAGTTGCGAAGACGCCGCCTGGCAAGTCTGGTGCCGTCAGGCCGGCGTCCGAAAGGGGGCGAGACCATGATGCACGAGGAGTTCGCGGAGAGGGTCGCAGAGCGTCTCGAGGCTCGCGCCGAGGCTCTGGAGCACGCGGGCCGGTCGGCGGGAAATGCCGCCAACCGCGCCACGGCGCTGCGGACCGCGGCGGTGCTTGCGCGGGAGGAGGCCGCGGCGGTCACGCAGGAGGAGGCCCCGCCTCCAGAAGCCCAGGCGTGAGGTCTCGCGGGGGTTGGATGTTTGATCCGGACGCGCGCGGGGTATGGTAAGACCAGTGTTCGCCGGACCGGCCCGTTATTTCCCCCCTCCTGGCCGGTCCGGTTTTTTTGGTACCGCTTGTGCAACCGGATCTCTGCCCGCGCGTAAGAGAAAGAGAGCGGGCCGGCGGCTCCCCCCTCCATACCTTCCGCCGGTCCGCTTCGTTCGCCGGAAGGTCTCTGGTCGGGGAGGGCCGTCAGCCCCCGTACTCCAGCGGGGTGTCGAGGTCGGTGAGGATGTCTGCGGGGCGCTTGAGGTTGGCCGCGACGACGTCCCCGAGGTAGACCGTGTGGTCGCCGGCCTCCATCTTGCCGGCCACCCGGCATTCCAGGTAAGCGAAGGTCTCCTCGAAGAGCGGCGCCCCGGTCTCCCCTGTGGTGTAGGCCGAGCCGCCGACCGTGCCGTCCTCGTGCTGCAACGGCTCGGTGAACCTGCGGGCGAGCTCTTCCTGCTCGGTATCCAGGAAGTTCAAAGAGAAGACGCCGGATGCTTCGATTAGGTCGTGCGTGTGATGGCCTTTGCGCACCGCGACGATAAGCTGCTGGGGGTCGAAGGAGACCTGCGAGACCCAGCAGGTAGTGAAGCCGTTGGCCTCCCCGTCGCCGCCCACCACGCCGGTGATGTAGAAGCCGTAGGGGATAGTCTTGAGGATCTCGGACCTGATCTGCTCTTCCACGCTCGCTCCTTCGTCGCTCGCTAGCACGCTGGCTTCGCCAGCTTGTCAGCACGGCGCTTCGCGCCTTGTCAGCACGCTCAGGCTAAAGCCTTCGCTCGTCAGCACGCCCTCTTCGAGGGCTTGTCAGCCTACCGGTGGAGATGCTTTGCCCCGTAAGCCGCAACGCTACCAACCGATATTCTCGCAAAGGCGCCGACCTCGCACCATTCGAGCCCTTGCTGACAAGCCGCCTGGAACAGGCGGCGTGCTGAAAGCGAGGCCGCAGGCCGAAGCGTGCTGGCCGGCGAAGCCGGCCTTACAGCCGCCCCGAGCGGATTATCGCGAAGAGTAGCAGGAGGCCGAGCATGGCAGCGACGACGAACCCTATCAGGCCGAAGACGCTCAGGCCCAGGAGCTGGACCCCGCCCTCGACGAAGATCCCGAGCATCGAGGAGCCGAGGATGAGGGCGGCTATGAGTAGGCCGAAGACGAGACGGTTGGCGAGTATGTCGACCTTCGAGATGAGCTCGTCGAGGCCCGCGTGCCGGAAGCGGACCTCGACCTCGCCGTCCTTGAGCTCGTCGAGGAGCGCGTGGAGTTGGCGCGGGTAGTTGGCGTAGGTGTCGGGCTGGGCGAGCCGGCGGGCGGTGCGGACGGCGAGGTAGGCGGGATCTCTGTGACGCGAGATGGTTACGGTCGCCGCCTCCGCCGCGGCCTCTATCTCCGTCCGGCCCCCGAGGGCCTCGGCTTCGACGAGGGAATGCATCATCTGGGCAACCTCGGTGTGCAGCCGCGCCCCGCCCCTGCGAACAGCCTCGAGCCCGGCGTCCCTCACCTCACGCAGGGAGTGCTCGCGCCACAGCGGCCCGCCCAGGGAGCCCAGGGTTTCGCGCAGCTCGCGCCGGAGGACCGAGTCGTCGCGGGGGACGAAGCTCCCGGCGAGCGGGAGAGAGCGTGAGACACCGTCCACGTCACCGCGCCGCACGGCCGCCAGGACCTCGGCCACGCCCCGCAGCCGCTCGGGGTCGAGGACGAACGTCTCCGTCGGGTCGGTTAGCCAGATCTCCCCGAGGGGACCGTCGGTGGCGAAGCGCTCCGGGGCCAGGTCGGCGAGGAAGATGCCCTCGGACAGGGCCAGCCGCACTAGCGCCTCCGAGACCTCCCGGTACCGCTCCGCGCCCAGCGGTGCGGGATCGGCAGGCGCCTCGAAGGTCACGCAGCGGCCCGTAGAGTAGTCCCGGTAGACCTCCGGTACCCGCAGACGGAGGTCCTCGAGCTCACGCAGACGCCGCGCGGTCTGGGCCGCGAAGAACATGTCCCTGCGGTGCGTGACCTCCGCGGCGAACTCCGCCACGGTCGCCGTCGGGTCGAGCGGTAAGCGGTCGCCGAGCCTGCGGCGGGTGAGGTCCGCTACCGGGCGCATGGCCAGCAGATCCCGGCGCACCCCCGTGCGGGAGATCACGACGATAGCCGGACGCTCCCCTGGCAGCACGGCCGCGTGCGCCTGCGTGAAGGGGCCCACCCGCACGGTCGTCTCCTCGAACCTCAGGAACCGGCGCTCGAGCGTGTTGCCCAGCTCCCGCTCGACGAGCGCCCGCGTCTCCGCGAAGGGGAGAGGCTTGGCTACCGCCCGGGTCCGTTCCAGCTCGGCCGCCACGTCCGGCGGCAGGAGGTCCCTGCGGGCCGAGAGAAATCTCCCAAGCTCGGCGAAGGTCGGCCCGAGCTCCTCGAACGAGAGGCGTAGCCTCGTGCCCACCGCCCCGAGGTCCGTCCTGCGGCGGGGGACGAAACGGTTGCCGAAGGCGAAGCCGAAGCCGTAGCGGGCCCCGACGCGCGCGATCCTGGCGGCCCTCCGGGCCGGGCTCTCCGGCAGTCCGCCTGTAGCCCTCTCCATGAAAGAAGCTTATCAGCAGCAAGGCGTCAGGCTACAGGCATCAGGGAAAACCTGTAACCTGATGCCTGGGACCTGAAACCTGACGACGAAGGGAGCGAAGCGTGCGATACGTCCACACCTGCTACCGGGTTCTCAACCTGGATCGGAGCATAGATTTCTACACCAACAAGCTGGGCCTCGAGCTCGCCCGCACGGTACCCATCGGCGACGACGCGACGAACGCCTTCCTGGCGGTGCCAGGCGACCCCGAGCCGCGTCTGGAGCTTACCCTCAACCACGGCCGCGAGGAGCCCTACCCCCTGGGCGAGGGCTACAGCCACGTCGCCTTCGCCGTCGAGGACCTCGACGCGCTGGCCCGGAGGCTCGAGGAAGCGGGCGGGGTGGACTTCGAGAGCAAGCCCCACGCCATGAGCAGCGGGAGCAGGATCTTCTTCGTCCGCGACCCGGACGGGTACCGCATAGAGTTCATCGAGCGAAGCTAGACGGCTCTAAACATCTCCTCGGTCGCCGCGTCGCGCGCTCGCGGCTCGACGTCCCGTTCCCATGGGACTGCCCTGTTGGCTATGACGACTAGAGCAGCAGCTCGAACTCGAGCTCGTGGTCCAGCGGGATACCGTCGGCCCCCCGTTCCGGGAGATCAGGCTTGACCTCCCTGGAGCGGCGGACGCCGTGGCGGTAGAAGGCGCACAGGTCCATCCCCCAAAGCTGGTAGAAGCGAAAGGCCCTGACGTTGTCGTTGGTGGTGATAAGCCACAGCCGGTGGCATCCGGCGGCAGCTGCGTGGTCGCGGGCGGCGTCCATCAGGGCCCGGCCGATCCCCCGATCCCTCTCCGTGCTTATGATGGCGACTACCTCGCACTCGCCGCGGACCGCGTCGTAGGTGACCACCCCGACCGGTCGCCCGCCGTCGGTAGCTACGAAGCCGGGCAGGATGGAGGCGTCGATCAGGGCGCCCTTGCGGGCGACGGTGACGCCTCCGAAGGCGCCCTCAAGCAGGCTGGCCACCCACGGCCCGTCGCCGCGCTCTATGGGGCGCACGCGTATCATGGGGTACGGATGGTAGCCCATCTCCCCAGCCGGATCGACCTTGCTCACCGGTCTTCAGAGGGTAGCTGAAGACTAGAGAGGGCGAGACGCATCAGGCCGTTCGTGATCGCGCACCCCGAAGGGGATAGAGGGGTAGGCGGCCAGGAGATTCACTAAAGCCTGGCGACCCTTGCGACGACAAGGGAGGCATGTACGTGGTCTGGTCGAAGCTCGCCGGTGTCCGAGAAGACGAGCGAGGGTTCACCCTGCAGGAGTTGCTGACGACCATATCGTTGCCAATTTACAAACAAGGGTGGGTTGCGCTTCCGCGCCTTGCTCACAGAGGGCGGCACCCGGCGAGTAGAATTGACTCGAGCTTAGAGGAAGGAGGCGCGAGACTGCATCTTCGGCGATCGAATAGCTCACTCGTAATGGGCAGGTCAGCGGTTCGAGTCCGCTCGTCGGCTCATTAGAATCGGCTTAGATAAGCGGAAAACTCGAGACAAGGGGCAGCTGTGGCGCCAATATTCCCCGAGCCGGCGATCCCAGCGTCCATGGTTCGTCTCCTGTCAGCTTCTCTCCAGCATCGCCAGCTCCTCGTCCGTGAGCCCAACGTGGTGGCAGCCACGTTCTCCTCCAGGTGCGCCGTCGACGAGGTGCCGGGGATGGGCAGCATCGCGGGCGAGTGCCTGAGCAGCCACGCGAGCGCGACCTGCGAGGGGGTGGCTTCGTGGCGGACGGCGATCTCCTCCAGCGGCCCGCCGGGCCTCGCCAGCCTGCCCGTGGCGAGCGGGGACCAGGGTATGAACCCGACCCCCTCCCTCTCGCAGGCCTGCAGCACCGCCTCCGAGGAGCGGTCGGTCAGGTTGTAGCGGTTCTGG